>NZ_JBLTJC010000009.1:0-79985 GCF_048158785.1 Streptomyces colwelliae
TCGACGACCTGCTCGACCCCGAGGACCTCGCGATCCGGGACACGGTCCGGGTGTGGGCCGCGGACCGGGTGCTGCCGTATGTCGCGGAGTGGTACGAGAAGGGGGAGTTGCCCGGGATCCGGGAGCTCGCTCGCGAACTCGGGGGCATCGGGGCGCTCGGGATGTCGCTCGACGGGTATGGGTGTGCCGGGGCCTCCGCCGTCCAATACGGGCTCGCCTGCCTGGAGTTGGAGGCCGCGGACTCCGGGATCCGGTCGCTCGTGTCCGTGCAGGGGTCCCTCGCGATGTACGCCATCCACCGCTTCGGGAGCGAGGAGCAGAAGCAGACCTGGCTGCCGCGCATGGCCTCCGGTGACGTCATCGGCTGCTTCGGGCTCACCGAACCCGACCACGGTTCCGACCCCGGCGCCATGCGCACCTACGCCAAGCGCGACGGAGGGGGCACCTCCCGGTCGAGCGAAGCCGAGAGTGAGGGAGACTGGGTGCTCAACGGGCGGAAGATGTGGATCACGAACGGGTCCGTGGCCGGCGTCGCCGTCGTATGGGCGCAGACCGACGACGGGATTCGCGGTTTCGTGGTACCCACCGACAGCAGTGGCTTCTCCGCTCCGGAGATCAAGCACAAATGGTCACTCCGCGCATCCGTCACCAGCGAACTCGTCCTCGACGACGTGCGGTTGCCCGCCGATGCCGTGCTGCCGGAGGTCGTAGGGCTGAAGGGGCCGCTCAGCTGTTTGTCGCACGCTCGTTACGGAATCGTGTGGGGTGCGATGGGTGCGGCGCGCGCTTCCTTCGAGTCGGCGGTCGCGTACGCGAAGACCCGGGAGCAGTTCGGGCGGCCCATCGGTGGCTTCCAGCTCACCCAGGCCAAGCTCGCCGACATGGCGGTCGAACTGCACAAGGGGATTCTGCTCGCCCATCACCTGGGGCGGCGCATGGACGCCGGGCGCCTGCGTCCCGAGCAGGTCAGCTTCGGCAAGCTGAACAACGTACGAGAGGCCATCGAGATCTGTCGTACGGCACGGACGATCCTCGGTGCCAACGGGATCTCGCTGGAGTACCCCGTGATGCGGCACGCGACGAACCTGGAGTCGGTGCTCACGTACGAGGGCACCGTCGAGATGCACCAGCTCGTGCTGGGCAAGGCGCTCACCGGACTCGACGCCTTCCGGTAGGAAGTACCGACAGGAAGTCCCGAAGCCCTGTTCAACCCTGCGGGAGGCAGGGCCGGTAAGCGGCCCTGCCTCAGCTCTGGTTGAAGAAACCGTCCTCACGGCGTACGGCGGGGTCGCCGCTGACGATCTCCGTGTTGGCGGGGGTCAGTAGGAAGACACGGTTCGCGACCCGCTCGATCGTGCCGCGCAGGCCGAAGGTGAGGCCCGCCGCGAAGTCGACCACGCGCTTGGCGTCGGTCGCCTCCATCGCCGTGAGGTTCACGATCACCGGGACGCCGTCCCGGAACAGCTCGCCGATGGCGCGGGCGTCCCGGAAGCTGTCCGGGGTGACCGTGCCGATCCGCCGGCCCTTCACCTCGGCGACGTCCTCGGCCACCTTCACCCGCGGATCCGTGACCCAGGCATCCCCGGGCTGCTCGGTCCCTTCGGAGTAGTCGTCGTCGTAGTAGCGCTCGTCATCGTTGTCGTCAACGAGTCCAAGCCAAGCACTTGCCTTGCGTACCGATCCCATGGACGCCTCCTCTCACAGCGGTCTTACTTGCTTTCCGCATCCCTATGGTCATCCATGATGCGGATCGCGCGCCAAGTGGATAGACGCCGCGCGGGGGGTTTGTGACGCTACTGGTGCACAGCCAATACGTCGAGGGCCCCCGTGTATCAAGGGTGTTGCTGGACAGGGCTGCTGACTGAGAGTGAAATATGATTCTTCTCGGCGTCCGGGTGACGGCTGGTGCGTACGGGTGAACGGGGTGGTCGTCGCGATGCGGTTGCTCAACGCCCGGTCAGATGCCATATCGATCTCCAGATGCCCAGTCAGATGTCGTTCACGCCACGGGGGGTTGTCGTGTTCGGAATGGTCCGGCCTTGCAGTCACAGACTCGGTGAGAACCTCAAGGGCCAATGGATGGCGCATTTGTGCGGGCTGTGTCTCGCGCTGCGCGGCGATCACGGGCAGTTCGCGAGGGTTGTCACGAACTACGACGGTCTGCTCCTCTCGGTCCTGACGGAGGCTCAGGTCGAGCGGGCGGGCGGCGGATGGCGTCGTACGGCCGGGCCCTGCCCGTTGCGCGGGATGCGGACCGCGTCCGTCGCGCAGGGCGAGGGGGCGCGGCTCGCGGCGGCCGTATCGCTGGTGCTCGCCTCCGCCAAGGTGCGTGACCATGTCGCGGACGGGGACGGGCTGCTGGCCCGCAGGCCGGTGGCGCTGGCCGCGCGGCGGGTCGCCGGGAGCTGGGGGCGGGCCGGGGCGCGCACCGGTTCCGCCGTCGGGTTCGACGCCGCCGTGCTGGTCGACGCCGTGGACCGGCAGTTCGGCATCGAGTCCCTCGCCGGGCCCGGGACGCCGATCCTGACCGTCACCGAACCGACCGAGACCGCCACCGCGGCCGCCTTCGCGCACACCGCGATCCTGGCCGGACGGCCCGGCAACGCCGTACCGCTCGCCGAGGCCGGACGCCTCTTCGGGCGGCTCGCGCACCTCCTGGACGCCGTGGAGGACAAGGAGACCGACGCCGCGTCGGGCGCCTGGAACCCGCTCACCGCGACCGGCACACCGCTCACCGAGGCCCGCCGGCTCGCCGACGACGCGCTCCACGGGATACGGCTCGCGCTGCGGGAGACGGAGTTCACGGACGGCAAGCTGGCGCATCTGCTGCTCGCGCACGAACTGGGGCGCTCGGTGGACCGGGCCTTCGGCACCCAGTCGTGCGGGCACGGACCGGAGGGGGCCTTCGGGCCGCCGCAGACTCCCTATCTGCCGGGCGATCCGCGGCACGACGGCAATCCCTACGGCGGTGAGCCCCCGCGGCCCGACAGGCGCGGTTTCTGGGCCGGGTGTGCCGTAGCCCTCGGGCTCTGCTGCACCTGCAAGGTCTGCTGCGCCGACGAGTTCGAGGGGCCGTGGTCGGGGCGGCGGCACGAGGGGTGCTGTTCGAGCTGCGACTGCTCGTGCTGTGACGCGTGCGAATGCTGCGAATGTTGTGAATGTCTGTCGTGCTGCGACTGCTGACCGCGTCGGGTGCCGTTGCTTTTCGACCGTGACGGGCCGTCACCACCGTTGTATACGTGCGGCACAGGGATCATGACCGACCTGCGGAGTCCGGCGGACGGTGTTTCGGAGCGGTAAAACAAAAACATGATCCGGTGACCGGTGTGCCATGAGTGTCGTTGGTCGGGAGCAGAACCATTTCTGCCCCAGGTTCGACTCCTGATCAACTCGCCACCCACTTAAGGCACTTCAGTGGACGTCACAACAAAAGCGACCACCAGCATCCGCGCCAGGCTGCTGAGGATTCTGATCCTCGCCCTCGCGGTCCTGCTCGCACTGCTCGGTATCGCGGCCGCCGACCAGATCTCCGCCTATCGCAACGCCTCCGCGACCGCGGACAACGCCCGCCTGGAAATCACCCTTCAGGGACTCGTGCACGAGCTGCAGAAGGAGCGCGGACTCACCACCGGATACGTCGGCGGCGTCAAGCAGTTCAACGCCAAGCTGCCCGCGCAGCGCAAGGCGACCGACGCCGCGCGCGAGCAGTTGGACGTGGCCCTGAAGGGGCGTGAGGACTCCGCCGCCGGTTCCGTGCGCGAGTCCCTCGGCCGGCTCGACGGCCTCGTCGGCATCCGCAAGGACGCCGACGACGGCACCGGCGTGGTGAAGGTCACCTTCGACTACTTCACCACCACGATCACCGTCCTCGACCGGCTCGACCTCGGCCTCGCGGACGTCCACGACGGCGATCTGCGCGACGCCTATCAGGCGCTCCAAGTCCTCGGCAACGCCAAGGAGTTCACCGGCGAGGAGCGGGCCATCGTGCTCGGCTCGGTACGCGCCGGGAAGTTCCGCGGCGACGACTACAGCCGGTTCATGGAGATCCGCGCCGGACGCCTCGCCGCCCTCGACGCCTTCCCCCGTTCGGCCACCGCCGTACAGGAACGGCGGCTGAACACCGCCCTGACCACACCCGACGCCGAGCGCGCGCTGGCGTACGAGAGCAAGGCGGCGCACGGCGGCGGGAAGCTGAAGTCGAGCGCGATCCCGCCCATGGCCTGGTGGGACTCGATGACCTCCACCATCAACGGGATGCGGAGCGTGCAGATCACCCTCGGCACCGATGTCGAGAACCGCGCCGCCCAGTTGGAGAGTTCGGCCCAGCGCGACCTGCTCCTGTTCCTGCTGCTCGCCCTCGCCACCGTGACCGCGCTCGCCGCGCTGGCCCTCGACTGCGTACGGTCCGTCTCCACGCCGCTCGTCGAACTCGCCCAGCAGGCACGGGAGGTGGCCGGCAGCCGGCTGCCGCAGGCCGTGGCCGCCGTACAGGACGGGTCGTCCGGGGAGGCTCCGCGGCCGCCCGCTCCGCTGTCCGTGGGCGACAAGGCCGGGGCCGAAGTACGGGAGGTGGCCGACGCGTTCGACCGGGTGCAGCGGTCCGCCTTCGAACTCGCCACCGAGCAGGCCGTGTTGCGGCGCAACGCCACCGACTCCCTGGTGAGCCTGGGGCGTCGCAACCAGAACCTGGTGCGCCGTCAGATCAGCTTCATCAACAAGCTGGAGCACGAGGACGCCGACCCCGCGACCCTCGCCAACCTCTTCGAACTCGACCACCTGGCCACCCGTATGCGCCGCAACGCCGAAAGCCTCCTCGTGCTCGCCGGGGAGTCCAGTCCCCGTCCCTGGTCCACCCCGCTGTCGATCAACGACGTGCTGCGCGCCTCGCTGTCCGAGGTCGAGGAGTACCGGCGGGTCACCCTGCGCCGGATCGAGCCCGCGTTCGTCACCGGCTCCGTAGTCGTCGAAATCGCCCATCTGCTCGCCGAGTTGGTGGAGAACGCGCTGAGCTTCTCGCCGCCGGACTCCGATGTGGAGATCGAGGGGCGGCGCACCAGCGCCGGTTATCTGGTCGCGATCGTCGACCACGGCTTCGGCATGGACAACCAGGCCCTCGCCGAGGCCAACGTACGGCTGTCCGGCACCGCCAGCTTCATGGCCGAACCCACCCGGTTCCTGGGCCACTTCGTGGTCGGCGCCCTCGCCCGCAAGTGCGGCATCGAGGTACGGCTCGGCGAGGCACCTGCGGCCGGTGTGGTCGCCCGGGTGCTGATCCCCGCGGGGCTGCTGACGGAGGCCCCGCAGGGCAAGGCCGCGGACAAGTCGGTACTGCCGGCGCCGCGCAACGAGGAGGACGCCGTGGAGCCGGTGACCGTCACGGCCGGGTTGAAGCCCGCCGAGAGCAAGGCCTCCGGCGCCAAGGGCGGCACCTCCGCCTCCCGTACCCGCAACGGACTCGTCAAGCGGCCCCAGCGCAGTGCGATCTCGGAGGCCGTCACCGAGACGGACCGGCCCAGCCGCCCGGCGCCCACCGGACCGACCACCGACCGCAGCCCCGAGGAGGTCTCCGGAATGCTCTCCACCCTGCGCAGCGCCCACATGCGCGGCGGCATCAGCGTGGAGAAGGAGAAGGAGCGGGCCAAGAAGTCCGCCGGACACAGCGAGGGTGACGCCAAGTGACCACTGTCGACACCCCGCACGACTCGCAGACCTTCAACTGGCTGCTCGCCAACTTCGTCAAGAGCACCGACGGCGTACGCGACGCGGTCGCCGTCTCCTCCGACGGGCTGCTGATCGCCGTCTCGGACGGGCTCGGGCGGACCGAGGCCGACCATCTCGCCGCGATCGTCTCGGGGTTGAGCAGCCTGGCCCGCAGCGCGTCCAAGCGGTACAGCTTCGACGGGGTCAAGCTCATCATGATCGAGATGGGGCGCGGCTTCCTGCTCGTCTCGGCGATCCGGGACGGCAGCTGTCTCGGCGTCCTCGCCGACAGCAGCGGTGAACTGGGCCTGGTCGGCTACGAGATGGCGGTGCTCGCGGAGCGGGCGGGTGATCTGCTCACCCCGACGCTGATCGCCGATCTGCGGCAGGCGTTGCCACGGTGAACGGTGAACAGCCCAGGGACGTAGAACCTGACGAGGACGCGACGTTCGTCCGGCCGTTCATCATCACCGGCGGCCGGTCCGAGCCTCTCCAGGCCGACTTGCGGCTGGAGACGCTGGTCGTCGCCGTCGGCGTGCCGGATCCGTCGCTCGCGTTCGAGCGGCGCCACATCGTCGCGGTGTGCGAACAGCCGACGACCGTCGCCGAGGTGGCGCACCGGGTCGGCGTACCCCTCGGAGTGGCCAAGGTGCTGATCTCCGACCTCGTCGTCGCCGGGCAACTCGCCTGCCGGCAACCCGCGGAGCTGCCGCTCCCGATGCTCGAAAGGATCAGGGACCATGTCCGGGCGCTCTGACAAGATCGTGCCGCTGGCCGTGAAGATCGTGGTCAGCGGCGGCCTCGGGGTCGGCAAGACCACGTTCATCGGGGCCATTTCGGAGATCGAACCCCTCGACACGGAGGCGGCGATCACCGAAGTCTCCGTCGGCGTCGACTCGTTGGAGGGCGTCGAGGCGAAGACCACCACGACCGTCGCCCTCGACTTCGGGCGGATCACGCTCGATCCGACGATCGCGCTGTATCTGTTCGGGACGCCCGGGCAGGACCGGTTCTCCTTCCTCTGGGACGACCTGGTGGAGGGCGCGCTCGGCACGGTGGTCCTCGTGGACACCCGGCGGATCGAGGACTGTTTCCCGGCGGTCGACTACTTCGAGTCGCAGGGCGCGCCGTTCGTCCTCGCGGTGAACCGCTTCGACGGCGCGGAGCGGTTCGACGTGGAGGAGGTCCGGGAGGCGCTCGGACTGAGCGCGGGGGTGCCGGTGCTGGAGTGCGACGCGCGGGACCGGGGCTCCGTACGGGATGTGCTCGGAGCCCTGATGGACCGGGTGATCGGGGTCCGGGCGGCACCACGACGGCGTACGGCCGCCCTGACGCGGTGAGCGTGATGGAGGAAGTGCAGACGGAACCCGAGGGGAGGGGTGTGTGAAGGCGGAACGGGTGGAGCGGGAGAACACGTGAAGCGCACGGTCAGAGGGAGATTCAGGCGACCGGGACGCGCAGTGGGTCAGCTCAACAGGAAGAGGACCACACTCGACCGAGGTCGATGTGGGAGCGCTTGACCAGCCACTGCTGCGAATGCATGGGATAAGTGGAACAGGCATCCGGTGGGGCGTCAACCGAGATGAGACGTACTGCTCACAGTGTGGACTTCCTTGACACCGAGGGGAAACGGCGCCGTACAGTCGGTGGACGGTCCTGCTGAGGGGCTCGGCCGTACGGCGCCGCCAGGCGCCCTGTGTGAAGGCATTCGCCCGTGTTGCTCACGTCACGGAGTCTTCGCATGTCTTCCGACATTCCCACCCCCGTATCCGCCGCCCCGAGCACAAGGCTCTCACTCGTGATCGTCGGAGCCGGGCCGCGGGGGACCGGTCTCATCGAGCGCATCGCGGCCAACGCCGTTGATCTGTACGACGGTTCGGGTCTCGACATCCACCTCGTCGACCCCCATCCGCCGGGCGCCGGCCGCATCTGGCGCGCTGCCCAGTCGCCGCTGCTGTGGATGAACTCGCACGCCGAGGACGTCACCATGTTCACCGACGAGACGGTGGTCATGGAGGGTCCGGTACGCCCCGGCCCCACGCTGCACGAATGGGCCGCCATCGAGGGCAGCACCTTCGCGGACCGCCAGCTCCAGGGCTCCTATCTGCGCTGGGTGCACGAGCGGTCCGTGGCCGCGCTGCCGCCCGGCATCACCGTCCACCACCACCCGCGACGGGCCCTCAGGATCAGCGGCCCGCGCGACGGACGCCAGCAGGTCTGGCTGGAGGGCAGCCCGCGCCCGCTCCCCGCCGACCTCGTCGTCCTCGCCCTCGGCCACCTCGACGCCGAACTCGACGAGGACCAGCGCGAGTTGGCGGCGTACGCCCGCGCCCACGACCTGGTCCATCTGCCGCCCGACTTCACCGCCGACAGCGACCTGTCCTCCCTCGCCCCCGGCGAACCCGTCCTCGTCCGCGGCTTCGGCCTCGCCTTCGTCGACCTGATGGTGCTGCTCACGGAGGGCAGGGGCGGACGCTACGACGGCGACACCTACGTCCCCTCGGGACAGGAGCCGGTGCTGTACGTCGGGTCGCGGCGCGGAGTGCCGTACCACTCGAAGATCGGTTACGAGTGGAGCGGTGAACGGCCGCCGCTGCCACGGTTCTTCGGGCCCGCCGAGGTCGACGCGATACTCGCTCAGCCGGGGGGCTTCGACTTCCGGCGGGACGTATGGCCGCTGATCGAGAAGGAGTTGGGGTTCGCGCACTACCACCGGCTGTTCGGTGTGCACCCCGAGCGGACGAGCATCGCCTGGACCGACTTCGAGGAGAAGTACGCGGCCGGGGAGGCGGCGGAGCGCGAGGCCCTCGTGGCGTCCGCGGTGCCCGACCCCGCCGACCGGCTCGACCTCGCGGCGCTCGACCGTCCGCTGGACGGGGTGCGGTACGGGTCGGAGGAGGAGTTCCAGGACGGCCTGCGGGCGTACATCGAGAGTGATCTGAGTCGCCGTCATGACCCCTCCAACAGCCCGGACTTGGCGGTCTTCCTCGGACTGCTCTCCGTCTACGTGCAGTTGATCCGGCTCGGGGACGTCGGGCCCTGGTGGCACGGCTTCTTCAGTTATCTCGCCTCCGGGCCGCCTGGACCCCGGCTGCGCCAACTGCTCGCGCTGTCCCGGGCAGGCGTCGTGCGGTTCGTCGGCGCGGACATGGCCGTCACCGCCGAGGACGGGGTGTTCCGCGCGTCGAGCGCGACCGTGCCGGGCGTGACGATCGAGGCGCGGACGCTGGTCGAGGCGCGGCTGCCTGAGCCCACGGTCGGGCGGTCCGTCGACCCGGTGCTGCGTGATCTGTACGCCGACGGGGTCGTGGTGGAGAGCCCGGAAGGGCTGCTGCGGGTGGACCGCGCCGACGGGCGGATCCTCGGCCGCGACGGGCAGCCGCACCCCCGGCGGTTCGCCCTCGGGCCCTACACCGACGTACGGACGCCCGGCGCCTTCACCCGTCCGCGCACCGGCGGGCCCGCCTTCCGGCAGAACGACGCCACCGCGCGGGCCGCGCTGGCGTTCCTGCGGGACCTCGCGTGTCGGGCCTGCGTGTAGCTCCGAGCTGGTCGGTGAAGTCCCGGGCTTCATCGAGGACTTGGCCCTCTCCGAGGCGCTCCCGAACGACAGGAAGGCTTCCCTCCCATGACCTCCTCGCACGGCCGGGGCCTGCATCTGGCCGCCGCCGTCGACCAGCGGTCGGCCTACGACGCCGACTCCTACGTCGCGTTGGCACGGCTCGCCGAGAGCGGCGGCCTCGACTTCGTGACGCTCGACGACACCTTCGCGCGCCCCGGACCCGACGCCCTCGCCGTCCTGTCCCGTGTCGCCCCGGCGACCAACCGGATCGGCCTGGTGCCCACCGTGACCACCACGCACACCGAGCCCTTCCAGGTGCAGGCCGCGGTCGCGACCCTCGACTGGGTCAGCCGGGGCCGGGCCGGCTGGCGGCTCGACGTGTCGACCACCGAGGGCGAGGCCCGCCTCTTCGGCCGCCGGCACGCCGCGCCCGCCGACGCGTTGTGGGAGGAGGCCGGTGAAGTCGCCCAGGTGGCCGCCCAGTTGTGGGACAGCTGGGAGGACGACGCCGAGATCCGGGACACGGCCACCGGCCGCTTCGTCGACCGCGACAAGCTGCACCACGTCGACTTCCAGGGCTCCGGGTTCTCCGTCAAAGGCCCCTCGATCGTGCCCAGACCACCGCAGGGCCACCCCGTCCGCGTGGTCGACGCCACCGAGGGCCAGGCCCGGCGCACGGCCGCCCGATACGCCGATGTGGCGCTCGTCCGCGCGGCGAGTTCCGCGCAGGTTGGGGCCGTACGGTCCGAACTGCGGGCGTCCGCCGAGAAGTTCGGGCGCGATCCCGACGCCCTGCGGGTCCTGGTGAGTCTCGTCGTCGACCTCGGTGACGGCGAGCACGCGGCCGAGCCGGGGCACGGCGGGGGCGGCCCCCGGCAGACCGCGCACGGCCCGCTGTACCGGGGCGGCCCGGTCGACCTCGCCGAGTTGATCGCGGGCTGGCACGGCGACCGTACCGTCGACGGCTTCCACCTCACGCCCGTCGAACCCCGCCGCGACCTGGAACGGCTCGTCAACGGCACGGTCGCGCTGCTCCAACACCGGGGCCTGTTCCGCACGTTCTACCCGGGCAGCACGCTCAGGGAGCACCTGGGCCTGGCCCGGCCCGCCAACCAGTACGCCGTGACCGGGGGAGCGTCATGACCGTACGAAGGCCTTCTCGCCGGCAGATCCATCTGGCGGCGCATTTCCCCGGCGTCAACAGCACCACCGTGTGGGCCGATCCGCGGTCGAAGTCCCAGATCGGGTTCTCCTCCTTCGAGCATCTCGCCCGCACCGCCGAGCGCGGTCTCTTCGACTTCTTCTTCCTCGCCGAGGGCCTGCGGCTGCGCGAGCACAAGGGCCGTATCCACGACTTGGACGTCGTCGGACGCCCCGAGTCCCTCACGGTCCTCAATGCGCTCGCCGCCGTCACCGAGCGCATCGGGCTGGCCGCCACGGTCAACGCGACCTTCAACGAGCCGTACGAACTCGCCCGCAGACTCGCCACGTTGGACCACCTCAGCGGCGGCCGCGCGGCCTGGAACGTGGTGACCTCGTCCGACGCCTTCACCGGTGAGAACTTCCGGCGCGGGGGATATCTCGACCGAGCGGACCGCTACACCCGCGCCGCTGAATTCGTCGCCGCAGCAAGGGAGTTGTGGGACTCCTGGACCCCCGACGGACTCTCCCGCCCCTTCGCCCACCGGGGTCAACACTTCGACATCGCGGGCGAGTTCACCGTGCCGCGCTCACCCCAGGGGCACCCGGTCGTCATCCAGGCCGGGGACTCGGGGGAGGGCCGGGAGTTCGCGGCGCGTACGGCAGACGTGATCTTCACGCGGCACGGCACGCTGGAGGACGGCCGTGCCTTCTACGCCGACGTCAAGGGACGCCTCGCGAAGTACGGCCGTAGCGTGGACGACCTCAAGATCATGCCCGGCGTCAGCGTCGTCCTCGGCGACACGGCGGCGGAGGCGCAGGAGAGGGCCGCCGAGATCCGGCGACAGCAGGTCTCCCCGCAGAACGCGATCCTCGCCCTGGAACAGATCTGGGGCACGGACCTCTCCTCCTACGACCCCGACGGCCCGTTCCCCGACTCCGACCCGGTGCCGGAATCGTCGATCACCCAGGGGCGGACCCGGCGCGGCGACACCGTCGCGATGGCCGAGAAGTGGCGGGCGCTGTCCCGCGAGAAGGGGCTGTCCATCCGGCAGACCGTGATCGAGGCGAGCGGTCGGCAGTCCTTCATCGGCACCCCGGAGGCGGTCGCCGCCGAGCTGGAGACCTTCGTACGACAGGACGCCGCCGACGGCTTCGTCCTCGTCCCGCATCTCACCCCGGGCGGCCTCGACGAGTTCGTGGACCGGGTGGTGCCGCTGCTCCAGGAACGTGGCGCGTTCCGCACGGAATACCGGGGCACGACCCTGCGCTCACATCTCGGGCTCTCCGACCCGGCGGGGAAGGAGTGACCGCACGACGGCAGGGCTGAGCGCACGACGATGGAGCTGACGGCATGACCTCGGACGCGGCCGACGAGTGGAGGCAGTGGCACGAGCACCGCATGGAGACGGTGTCGGGTCCCTACGGACCCCTTGCCCTGACCGGCACGCACTGGCTGGAGGACCACCCGGACGGTCACCTTCCGGACATCCCCGGAGCATGGGTCCTCGACGGTGACGTCGATGCCGATGCCGGCCCGGTGGTCCTCACCGCGACGGCGGCCGAGGGACTGACCGTCGACGGGGAACCCTTCGCCGGCGAGATCCGCCTCGGCGCGGACACCGGCCCGGTGAGCACGGCCCGCGTCGGCCTCGGCGAGCGCCGGCTGGTCGTCCTGATCCGTGAGGGCGTCTGGGGAGTGCGTGACTACGACCCCGACTCGGCGGCGCGACGCGCGTTCCGGGGCGTCGAGGTCACGCCGTACGATCCGCGCTGTTCGGTACCGGGGCGCTTCACGCCGTACGTCGAACAGCGCACCGTGCGCGTCGATGCCGCGGACGGTGTCGAACGCGGGCTCGGGCTCGCGGGTGAACTCTCCTTCCGGCTCGACGGGTTGGAGCTGACGTTGCAGGTGGCGGTGCAGGGCGACGGGAAGTTGTGGGCGGTGTTCGCCGACTCCACGAGTGGGGGCGGCAGTTACCGGTTCCGGTTCCTGTACCCGGCGGCGCCCGATGGAGAGGGGCGCACGACGGTCGACTTCAACCGGGCGGTGCTTCCGCCGTGCGCGTTCGCCGAACATTTCATCTGCCCTTTCCCGCCGCCCGGGAATACGCTGGGTCTCGCGGTCGAGGCGGGGGAGCGCATCCTTCGGCAGGTGGGGCGTTGACCTGCGGCGGGCCGGGTTTCGGCCCACTGTGTTCGGGTGATCAACTCGCGTAGACCGTGGGCCAGTTGAAGGCCGTACGGCCGAAAGGCGCCCTTGCGCCCGTCGGCCGGGCGGCCGAATACTCCCCCACAGCGCTTGTCAGGAGCACGACGTGTTCGAAAACCGGACGGCCGACCCTGACTGCGCCTCACGGGCCCCGACCCCACGCGGGCCCCCGAATTCCCCTAGGAGGGAACGACACGTGAGGATCAAGCGCACCACCCCACGCAGCGGAATCGCGAGACGGACCAGGCTGATCGCCGTGGCCACCGGATTCGTGGCCGCTGCCGCGTTCGCCGTCCCCACCGCGAGCGCGACCGACGCACAGACGTTCAGCGCGACCCAGCTCTCCGCGGTGAACTCGTCCGTGCTCAAGGCCGATGTCCCGGGCACCGCCTGGGCGGTCGACAGCAAGACGAACCGCGTGGTCGTCACCGTCGACAGCACGGTGTCCCAGGCCGAGATCGCGAAGATCAAGTCGCAGGCGGGCAGCTCCGCCGACGCGATCACCATCAAGCACACGGCGGGTCAGTTCAAGCGGCTGATCACCGGTGGCGACGCCATCTACGGCGGTGGCTACCGCTGTTCGCTCGGCTTCAACGTGCACAGCGGGAGCACGTACTACTTCCTGACCGCCGGCCACTGCGGTGAGGTCGCCTCCACCTGGTACTCCAACTCCGGTCAGAGCACGGTGCTGGGCACCAACGTCGGCTACAGCTTCCCGACCAACGACTTCGCGCTGGTGCGCTACACCGGCTCCGCCGCGCACCCGAGCTCGGTCGGCACCCAGACCATCTCGAGCGCGGCCACCCCGAGCGTGGGCACGACCGTCTACCGTCGTGGCTCCACCACCGGCACGCACAGCGGCCGGGTCACCGCCCTGAACGCCACCGTCAACTACGGCAGCGGCGACGTGGTGTACCAGATGATCCAGACCACCGTCTGCGCCGAGGGCGGCGACAGTGGCGGTCCCCTGTACTCCGGCACCGTGGCCTACGGTCTGACCTCGGGCGGCAGTGGCAACTGCACCTCCGGTGGTACGACCTTCTTCCAGCCGGTCACCGAGGCGCTGAGCTACTACGGCGTGAGCGTCGGCTGACGCCCGCCTGAACGTCTTCCGCTCCGGACTGCAGCCGGCGGCGAAGCGAGGGCCTGTCCGGCGGGTCAGGTCGCAGGAAATCGGCGGTGATTGATCAGCGCCGGTGAGCGGGGTGTGGTGCGTGCAGCTGCAAGGCGGAGGAGGGAGTCAACGCGGAGCGTTGGCGACCGACGACAACGCCGCAGATGTGCGTGCCACACCCCGCGTCTGCGACAGGATCCGCCGGACAGGCCCTGGGTCCCCGTACGCAACTGGCGTGCGGGGGCTCGCTCTTGTGTGCAGGACGGAGTTACCGTCGTCGTATCGGAGAAGGCACCTGATGCACCACGTCGGACCCTGGGGGGCCGTGATGGTCGAGGAGCTGGTGGCGGCGGGAGTGACGCTCGCGTCCGTCGGAGTGGTGTACACGATGGCGGCGGCGCGGGTCGTCAAGCAGTACGAGCGGGGTGTGGTGTTCCGGCTCGGCAGGCTGCGGCCCGAAGTGCGCGGGGCCGGCTTCACGATGGTCGTCCCGTTCGTGGACAAGCTCCGCAAGGTCAACATGCAGATCGTGACGATGCCCGTGCCCGCGCAGGAGGGCATCACCCGCGACAACGTGACCGTGCGCGTCGACGCGGTCGTCTATTTCAAGGTCGTCGACGCGGCGGACGCGTTGGTGCAGGTCGAGGACTACCGGTTCGCCGTCTCGCAGATGGCGCAGACCTCGCTGCGGTCGATCATCGGCAAGAGCGACCTCGACGATCTGCTCTCCAACCGCGAAAAGCTCAACCAGGGCCTGGAGTTGATGATCGACAGTCCCTCCATCGGCTGGGGCGTGCAGATCGACCGCGTCGAGATCAAGGACGTGTCGCTCCCCGAGACGATGAAGCGGTCGATGGCCCGCCAGGCCGAGGCCGACCGCGAACGGCGGGCCCGGATCATCAACGCGGACGCCGAGTTGCAGGCCTCGAAGAAACTCGCCGAGGCCGCCGAGCAGATGTCCGAACAGCCCGCCGCACTCCAACTCCGGCTGCTGCAAACGGTGGTGGCGGTCGCGGCCGAGAAGAACTCGACGCTCGTGCTGCCCTTCCCGGTCGAGCTGCTGCGCTTCCTGGAGCGCGCGGCCCCGGCTCCGGCCGCGCCTGCCGCGCCTGCCGCGCCCGCGGCGCCCGTTGCTCCCGCGGCGCAGGTTGCCCCTGTGGCACCGCAACCGGTGCAGGAGCAACTTCCGCCCGCCGAACCTCAGTCGGATCCGGACTCCGAGAGGTCGATTTCAAGACAGGACTAGACCTCACCGGCTGATGAGCGTTACTCGCACGTAGTGTTTGCAGTGCGAATGGCCTGGGGTGACCGTGGACCGTCAAAGCGAGGGGGGCGTGCAACCGCGTTCCACGCACGACCTGAAGTCGACCTTGTGCGCTCCCTGTGAGATTAGGAAGAGTAGGCGCTCGTCAACCTACCTTTCGGCCGGTCGGGTCCCCATAACCTGGCGGGTCGACCCCCCACAGGAGGACACGAGTTGAAGCACCGACGCATACCCAGGCGACGGGTGGCCGTGGCAGGCGCGGGTATAGCCGCACTGGTCGTCGCGGGAGTCACCTTGCAGAGTGCGAACGCCAGCGAGACCACGCAGGCGGCTGCACCCCACACCCTCACGGCCCTGGCGGCCGGAAAGCTCGCTTCGACGCTGGGCAAGGACCTCGGCACCGACGCGGCCGGCACGTTCTACGACGCGAAGACCAAGAGCCTCGTGGTCAACGTGCTCGACAAGACCGCCGCCGACACGGTCGAGGCGGCCGGCGCCAAGGCGAGAATCGTCGAGAACTCCCTCGCCGAGCTGACGAGCGCCCGGACGACCCTCAAGCAGGACGCGACCATCCCCGGCACCTCCTGGGCGACCGACCCCACCACCAACAAGGTCGTCGTCACCGCCGACCGTACGGTCTCCGACGCCGAGTGGACCAAGCTCACCAAGGTCGTCGACGGACTCGGCGGCAAGGCCGAACTCCAGCGCACCAAGGGGGAGTTCAAGCCCTTCATCGCGGGCGGTGACGCCATCTCCGGCTCGGGCGGGCGCTGTTCGCTCGGCTTCAACGTGGTCAAGGGCGGCGCGCCGTACTTCATCACCGCCGGGCACTGCACCGAGGCCATCTCCACCTGGTCCGACTCCAGCGGCAACGAGATCGGCACGAACGAGCAGTCCAGCTTCCCGGACAACGACTTCGGCCTGGTCAAGTACACCTCGGACGTCGCCCACCCGAGCGAGGTCGACCTCTACAACGGCTCCTCGCAGGCCATCACCCACGCCGCGGCAGCCACCGTCGGCGAGAAGGTGACCCGCAGCGGCTCGACGACCCAGGTGCACACCGGCACGGTCACCGGCCTGGACGCCACCGTGAACTACGGCAACGGCGACATCGTCAACGGCCTGATCCAGACCGACGTCTGCGCCGAGCCCGGTGACAGCGGCGGCTCGCTGTTCGACGGCGACGCGGCGATCGGCCTCACCTCCGGCGGCAGCGGCGACTGCACCTCGGGCGGCGAGACCTTCTTCCAGCCGGTCACCGAGGCGCTGTCGACCTTCGGGGCGCAGATCGGCTGAGCAGCGGTGGTACGACGCCGGTAGTTACGAGGCCGGTAGTACGAGGCCGGTAGTACGACGGTGAGGTCCCGCCCCCGCGCGCGAGGGGGCGGGACCTTCGCGTACGTGCTCTGTCCGCGTTCCGCGTCCGTGCGGCGGGCTCAGCGTGTGGGCCAGTACCACAGCGGTTCGTCGAGCGGGCCCTCGCGGCCCGCCACCGTCGTCTGCCCGAACTCCTTCACCAGCTCTATGGAGTTGACGTCGAGACGATGTCGTATCGCGCCCTTCTGGAGGGCGTCCGCGAGCGGTCGGGCATGGGTGACCACGACGATCTGGGTGTCCTTGGTGGCGGTGAGGATCAGATCGGCGAGCGGCGGGATCAGGTCCGGGTGGAGGCTCGTCTCCGGCTCGTTCAGCACGAGCAGCGACGGGGGCCGGGGCGTCAGCAGCGCCGCCGCCCACAGGAGATAGCGCAGGGTGCCGTCCGACAGCTCGGCGGCGGTGAGCGCGCGCAGCAACCCGTGCTGGCGCAGGGCGAGTTGGAAACGTCCGCCGAGGTCGGCGATGTGGACCTGACTGCCGGGGAAGGCCGCGTCCACGGCCGAGTCCAGCGCCTCGGCGTCACCGACCTCGCGGATCGTCTGGAGGGCGGCGGCCAGATCGGAGCCGTCACCGCTCAGCACGGGCGTCCGGGTGCCGATCTGGGCGGCCCGGGCCGGTGCGTCCGCGTCGGTGCGGACATGGTCGTAGAACCGCCAGGACCTGATGAACTCCCGTACCGCCAGGACGTCGGGGGCGTGCTGGGGGTCGGCCAGTTCGCCGAGCATGCTGTCGTACGGGCGCAGGGTGCCGTGGGCGCGGGACCAGCCGCCGCCCGCGCCGCGCAGTCTGACGGCGGCTCCCGCGCGGTCGGAGAGCACGGAGGCGGGGCGCAGGACGGGGCCGCTCCAGATGGACTCGCGTTTGATCTCCGGGTCGAGGTTGAACATCGACGACACTCTGTCCGTCCCCGGGGACGGACTGGGGTGACCGAAGTCGATCGCGTACCCGAACTCGTCGCCCGCGAAGCCCAGTTGCAGACTGACCGGACCTGAGCGGGCCGTGCCCTGCACGGGATGGAGGCCCTCGCGCACCGCGCGGCTGATCTTCTCCGGGCCCGCCCACAGGACCGACGGCAGCCCGCCCTCCTGGGCGAGCGCGGCGACGGCGCCGCCACGCGCGGACGCGGCGAGCAGACGCAGCGAGCGATACAGGCTCGACTTGCCCGTGCCGTTCGCCCCCGTGATGACGTTCAGTCGCGTCAGCGGGACGATCAGGCGGCGCAGGGAGCGGTAGTTCTCGACGGCCAGAGTGCTGATCATGCGTCCAGGGTTGCAGACGGGTCTGACAACGCCGGTCGGTCCAGGAGGTCCTCGTGTTTCCGGCGCAGTGTCGCCGCCAGCAGGGTGACCACGATCCCGGCGAGTGCCCAGGCCGACAGGACCAGCAGCGGGCCGGTCACGGCGTTGCCCTTGAAGTAGGCGATCGAGCGCGCCACCCAGGTGCCGGCGCCCGGCGGCAGCGCGGGCCCGATCGCGTTCCAGAACGGCGGCAGCATCGGCAGCGGGAAGGCGCCGCCCGCGCTCGGGTTGCCCGCGATCACCACCAGCAGGATCGCGAGACCGATGCCCACGACCCCGAAGACCCCCTGGAGGGCCAGGGTCGCCGCCCCCACGGCGAACGTGATCAGCGCGCCGAGCCCCCAGAACGCCATGACACTGCCCGGCAGCGCGCCCAGGACCGGCCCGACGATCACCGCGCCGCCGAGACCGCCGACGATCGCGACCAGCGCCATCACGATCAGCCGGATCACCGCGCGGCGCGGGTTGGCGGGCCGGGCGCCGGTGCTGATCGCCAGGATCGAGGCGCACAGATAGCCGCCGACACACCAGCCGACGACCAGGTAGAAGGACGACAGCCCGTCGAAGTCCTGAGCGGAGGCCGGGGCCACGTCCACCGTCCGGACCGTGCGCTGCTCGGTCCTCTCCAGGGTCGCGGTGATGGTCTCCAGGGTGGTGGCGAGGACCGTGCCGCCGCCGGTGGCGACCAGGAGCGTGTCCTTGGTGCCGCGCGGGTCGATGACGAGAGCGCCGTCGATGTCCCGGTCCAGGATCTGCCTCCGCGCGGTCGCCGCGTCGGACACCGCGCGCGGGGCGAGCGGTGAGCCGGGCAGCTGCTTCAGCCGGGCCACCGTCTGCTCGGCCGTGACCTGAGGAGCGACGACCCCGAAAGCCACGTCCCTGGGCTTCGGATTGTGCAGCGCGCCTACGTAGGAGGCGATGAAGAGCAACTGAAGGGCGACCACACCGATGACGAGCAGGGCGGCCCGCAGGGTGACCGCGTCCTTCACCTCACCGAAGAAGGACGTACGGGACGTACCGGCACCCGGGGTCTCTGTCATGTCCCCACGGTCTCGGCGGCCAGGTCTTCACGCAGGCGGGAAGGGGCCGAATGGATGTCGCACGCGTGTTCGGAAAACATTTTTCCTCCAACTGCTCAGCCTGGGCGGGGAGCTGACGGAGTGGTGTCTGTTTCGGCCACCGCACGCCTCCCTAGAGAATCGCTGATGTGTTCGAATGTGGGTCGCTGACCGGGGCTGATGAGGCTAGAGTAATCGAACGGGCGTGCGATGAATATATCGGGCGGATGGCCGAAAAGGGGTGGAGTGATGGAGGTGTGGCATGGCGGGCTTCGCCCATCTGCACGTCGCGTCCGGTTACTCCGCCCGCTACGGCGCCGCCCACCCCGAACAGCTCGCCCGCCGGGCGGCCGGGCAGGGCATGACAGCGCTCGCGCTCACGGACCGCGACACGGTCACCGGCGCCGTCCGGTTCGCGCGGGCCTGCGCCAAGGGCGGTGTCCGGCCGATCTTCGGCATCGACCTCGCGGTGGAGGCCCTCGCGCCCCCGCCGCCCGCACAGCGCCCGCGCACCCCCGCACGCGGTGGCGCGCACGTGGTCGAGCCGCCGCTGCGGTTCGTGCTGCTCGCCCAGGACCGGGCCGGCTGGGCCCGACTGTGCCGCATCGCATCGGCGGCTCACGAGGGTGCCCTGTCCGGTACGGCGCCGGTGGTGCCGTGGGAGGCGCTGCGCGCGTACGGCGGCCCCGGACTGGCCGTCCTGCTCGGGCCGCTCTCGGAGCCGGTGCGGGCGCTGTCGGTGGGCCGGGAGGACGTCGCGATGAAGCTGCTGGCGCCCTGGCGGGAGGTCTTTGGGAGGGGGGTCCGATTGGAGGTCGTCGCGCAGAAACGTTTCAGCGCAGGTCCGGGCTCCCTCCGCCTGGCCGCCCGCACCCTGGCGCTGGCCGACCGCACCCGCACCACCGCCGTGCTCTCCAACGCCGTCCGCTACGCCGACCCCGCCCAGCACCGCCTCGCCGACGTCCTGGACGCGGCACGGTTGCTGCGCCCGATCGACCGGCGCCGCCTGGACAGCGGGCAGCGCTGGCTCAAGGACGAGAAGGAGATGACGGTCGTGGCGCGGATGATCGCCGAATGCGCCGGAGCGGACGTACGGCGGGCCCGTCGGTTGATGGCGGACACCGCACACACGGCTGAGGCGTGCGTCATGGACCCCACGGACCTCGGCCTCGGCAGGCGGCACTTCCCGGAACCGTCGCTGTTCGGGACCGGGCAGGGGGCGAGCGCCGCGCTGGAGGCGGGCGGTGCGGCTCGGCTGCTGCGCCTGAGGTGTGAGGAGGGCCTGGCCCGACGCGGCCTCGACCGCGACCGGGCGGCACTCGACCGGCTGGACGACGAACTCGCCGTCATCGCCCACTGGAACTACGACGCGTACTTCCTCGCCGTCGGCCAGGTCGTCGCCGACATCCGGGCCAAGGGCATCCGGGTCGCCGCCCGCGGCTCCGGCGCCGGCTCGCTGGTCTGCCATGCGCTGGACATCGCCACCGCCAACCCGCTCGACCACAGCCTGCTGTTCGAACGCTTCCTGAGCACCCGCCGCGAATCGCTGCCCGACATCGACATCGACGTGGAGTCCGCCCGCCGCCTGGAGTGCTACGACACGATCTTCGAACGGTTCGGGAAGGAGCGGGTGGCGGTCACCGCGATGCCCGAGACCTACCGGGCGCGCAGGGCGCTGCGGGACACCGGCCTCGCGCTCGGCATCGCGCCCGCGGACGTCGACCGGATCGCCAAGAGCTTCCCGCACCTGCGCGCCTCCGACATCACGAGCGCGCTCGCCGAACTGCCCGAACTACGCCAACTGGCAGGCGAGGCGGGCCGGTTCGGGCCGCTGTGGGAGCTCGCCGAAGGCCTCGACTCCCTGGTGCACGGCATGGCCATGCACCCGTGCGGAGTGGTCATCAGCGACGCCACTCTCCTGGACCGGCTGCCGGTGCAGCCCACCCCGCAGGGCGACTACCCGATGGCGATGGCCGCGAAGGAGGAGATCGAGGCGCTGGGCAACATCAAACTCGACGTCCTGGGCGTCCGGATGCAGTCCGCGATGGCCCACGCCGTCACCGAGATCGAACGCGCCACCGGCGACCGTATCGACCTGGACGACCCCCAACAGGTGCCGCTCGACGACGTGTTCGCCTTCAAGCTCATCCAGGAGAGCCAGACGCTGGGCCTGTTCCAACTGGATTCTGTGTCAACTCCAGGCGTGTTGCTCGCGCGTGGCAGGTGTCCGCCACTGGGTCGGACGGTGGCCGGGGTGATGTTCATCGATCTTTTGTGGTGTCCTTCCGCTGCCCGTAAACGCCTCGCTGTGCCATGAGAACTCCCTGTAAGCTGCGGTGCTTCGTGCGCAACGACCGAGCTTTGAGTTGTGACGGCCTTACCGCGGTGCACGTCGATGAAGGCTTGTGCCAGATGATCGTTTCGATGACCTCACGATCGTCGATTCAGGGTCATTGCATGATCGATATTTGTCCGGGTTCGTCACGGGAGACCGAGGGCTCGTAGAGGCTGGTGGTAGTCGCGGCCGGTGTGGCGGAGGCGATGTTGGTCTGACCGTCCTGGCGGAAGACGCTGATGGCGAGGTTGCGCAGGGAAGCCATGGCGCGGGGCAGAGTGGCGGTGCGGACCTTGGAGTCGTCCTCGCGGAACGTGCGGTCCCGCACGTGGTGCAGGAGGTTCTCGTCCTGATCAGGCAATGACCCTGCTCGCGCACCTGCCGTGAAAGCGAGCCCGTAGCGGTTGCCGCCGACTCCCACGCCGCAGTGTCTCGATGAGTTTTCCGCCCGGTTCGCAGTGGTATACAAACCTTCGTGCGGAGTGGAAGCGATCTGCCTGAGCAGCTTGAGCAAGATCCAATGGAAAAGGTGGAATCAATCTGAAGATGACACGAGCGATGTTGAAAGAGGTCCGACTGCTGCTCCGGGCTGCTGCGGTCTTTTCTCGTCAGCGGGGAGATGATCCGATAGTGCAGCTGGGCAGTCATCTGGACCTTTTTCAGGACTCTCACCGCACAATGCTGCGAAAGGAGATCGCCGAGAGTTGAGGCTGTCTCGCCCGCACGGGAAGTGATCCGTCGACAAGCGACGGCCACATGCTGTGCAAAGGTGCGCGAGCAGGGTCATTGCCTGATCGGGATTAGTCCGGTTCGCCGGTCTCGTCGGTGACGTGGCGCCATGTCCCTTGTGCGGCACGGGGCCTGGAGGACAGAACAGGCACGGTGCTGGTGATCAGCATCGCCGCCGCCCTCCGCCACACCGGCCACGACTACCACCAGCCTCTACGAGCCCCCGTCTCCCGTGACGAACCCGGAAAAATCTCGATCGTGCAATGACCCTGATCGTCGATTGACCATCCTTCAGGGCCTGCGCGCGGCAGGACTACTCGAATGCGAGACCAGCCCTCGCGGCCGCTGGAGCGCGGTTGATTGAGGCGCGCTTCCATGGGCCCCACGCAGAAGCGGGCGCGGAGGTGAGCACCGCCAGTGGGCATGCGAAACCGGTGGCTGATCTGTACTGGAGTGTGGTGAGGTTGGCGAGTGAGTTCTAGATCAAAACGACGCAAGGCACGAAACAAGCGGCACCGCCACTCCGTTCCGGCGTCGTCAGGGTTTGACCCGCACGCACAGGTCATGGTTGATACCTGGGGCGCATTGGAAGCGCTCTTGGAGCAATTCGCTGCGGCTGGCGAACCTGTGGAGGCGATTAGCGCTGCATTCGACGAGGCCGTCGCCGAGTTCGTCCAGAAACTGCAGCGATTCGACGCGATCCGGCTCATCGAGGTGGCTCGTCTGGCGTTCCTGCCCTTTGCGCCGGAGGGTGCAATGCCGGTCACGCCGGATGCAGGCGCTGCGCACGTGGAGTTGCTGGCACTCATTGCTCTCGCGTCCCAGCAGGATGAGGCTGCCGCAGGAGGACTTGACCACGACGCGGTCGAGGAGCAGGAGATGAGCCACTTCATCTCCGAGGCGCAGGAACAGATTGTCGCGCTTCTGCACCTCGCGCAGCTGCGGTCCTTTGCGACGGTGGACCGGACAAACAAGCTCGCCCTGATGTCACTCCTCATCCAGGGCGCCGAGGTTTGGATCCGAAACCCGTCCTATCCGGAGATGGTTGAGGCAACCAATCTCGCGCTCCTTGACGGCGACCCGCTCGTTCGTACAGCTCTCAATGCAGAGCTCGGGTTTGATGCCACCGACGCCCTGGCTGTTCTCGATGCGTGCCACCACCTCCAACAGGTCAATATGAACGGCCGTATGGAGGCCATGGCCACAGCGGCAGAGAGCGCGATGGCATCCACGCGGGATGGCGAGCCTGATCCTGAGTTGACGGAACGGGCCAGGTCAGGGTTCGTGTCGCTGTTCGAGCCCAGCGCTGACGAAGCGACGGTTGCGATCGCGGATGTCGCCGCTCACACAGGTATCACCGAGGAACGTGTCCGAGCTGTCGTCGGACGGTTCAGCCTCGCCCTGGGGACGACCACACCGGCGGAGGCCATCGACAAGTTCACCGCAGGTAACAATCCGCTGCGCATGCGGCCCTTGATCGCCAGTGACGGTGCGCGCATCATGCTGCCGCATCCTGCACTCAGTGTGGTTGCCGTTCGGGAAAACCTCGAAGAGCACCTCAAGACATCATCCGCGTGGAACACATACGCGAAGCACCGCGGCGACCTCCTGGAGTCCCGCACCCGTGCTGCGCTCGGTCGGGTGCTGCCAGGCGCACACTACCGGGACGCGTTTGAGTACTTCGTTCCTGCGAACGACGCCGAAGAGAAGACTGCTGATCCGGCGAAGTACACCAAGCGCGTCGAGGGCGACCACCTTGTTGTCCTCGATGATGTCGCGATCATCGTCGAGGACAAGGCCGTCGCCCTGAGCGCCCTTTCCCGCGGTGGCAAGACCACACGTATCCGCACCGACCTGACCGGCATCATCACGAAGGCGGCCGAACAAGCCGGTCGCATGCGGGACGGGATCGAGCGCGACGGCGGTCTCCGCATCGGAGGTGAAGGATGGGTGGATTTCAGTCATATCCGCGAGATCCACACCGTGACCGTCAGCCTCGATGACCTCTCGACCGTCATGACGGCCACTGCGGAACTGGTGAGGGCGGGCTTGCTCAGCCTCGACAGCATCCCGTGGACCGTGTCACTGCACGACCTTGAACTCATCACTGAACTCGTCGCTCGACCAGCTGAGTTCCTCCTCTACCTTCGGCGGCGCCGTAACCCCGACGTCACCGTCATGTTCAACGCGCCTGACGAATTGGATCTGTTCTTGTACTTCTTCGAGGCGGGCCTTTGGGTCGAACCCGACCCCGCACGGGTACGCACCGCGTTCCCATTCATGCCCGAGCCAACAACTGCAGAGCTGCGCCGCTACCGCGCACAGGAGCCGGTCTTCTTGAGTAGCCGTACCGACGCACTAGACCAGTGGTACTACACCAAGAACCGAGCCGGGGATGGCCAGGAGGCTGCGCCGAAGCCAGCGATGACAGTGCCTCCGGTCGCGCCACTCATTGACGAACTGCAGTCACGAAATGTCACCGGTTGGCTAAGCATCGGCGCAACACTTCTGTCGGGAGCAACGACGACCCAACATCAGTTCTCACGAAACGGCGACGACTTGCTGAACAGCCCTTCGCCGGGCGGCAACGGCCGCCGCCTCACCGTACCTGCCACAGGGAGTGTGGATCCGGCTGAAGGATGGCTGCTCGTCTGGGCCACTCGCCCTGCCGGGAAAGATCCACTCAGCGAAGAGAAGAGCCTCCGCGACTACCTGCGCACAAAGAAGCATCAGCTCGGCATCCCGCGAGGCGTCGTCTTCCTGTACGACGAACCAACTCGGGATCTTGTCGGGGCCTACTACGACGGACACATCGGGCCGCTTGACGCCGTCCTCACGGCATCCCTCAAGTCGTTGCGCGCCGCCTCGGACTTCCAGAATCGGCTCCACCCGAACGCCAAGCGGTCGCCGCGCGGTACGAGGCGAGCCCCAAGAGCCAGCGCGACGCGGAAGTAAGAGTGCTCCCAGGCTGAACCAGACCGGTTGAGCCGTTCGTCCGTAACTGTGGTGGTGGCAAGCTGACGGCGTCGCATGACGCCGACGCTACGACGTGCCTGTTTGTCCAAGCTGTCGCCGCACTGCTCGCCAGCAGATTCCCACGCTTTCCTGCGATCTCCAAACGAGAACACCGTCAACTCTACTGATCTCGACCGACATTGCCGCAGCCCGGTGTCACCGTTATCGGCGGCAACCCTCATTTCGGCGGCCGAAGAGAGACAGCGTTGGAGTGTTGGCAGCGCCGGAGCGGAGAACAGCGCGCCGTAGCGGCTGCTGTGCCCTCACAGACGGCGCCGCCCGATAGGGCGTTGTCGGTGGTGTGCGTTATGGCGGCCGAGGTCCTCAGCGACGGCAAAGCCGGTGGACCTGATCGGGAGCCTTCGACACGGTTTGGTTATTTCTGCGTCAGCAGGGTGTTTGACGGTGGAGAATGCTGACGACATGAGTGATCTAACCGCAGCCCACCGCGGGTATGAATACCAGGACTTGATGGAGGCAGGCCGCGTCGTCGACCTGCTGCTCGGCGGGATCGCCAGGGTCCATGTCGACAAGAAGCTGGTGACAGACGACCGCTTCGACGACCTCACGGTGATCAACGCGGACGGATCCCGTGAACGGACCCAGTTCAAGCACTCGGACGAGAAAGGCCCTCTCGGCTACGCCACGTTCACGATTGACGACCAGCGCGGACTGGGGCTGGACCGTCTCGTGGCGGCTGCTGTCGCCGATCGGGACGGACCGGGCGTGGACGCCACCGCCCACCGGCTGCGCATCGTGATGCGCGACGCACCTCCGGATCACGAGGCACTGAACGCGGTGATGGTGTCAGCCCGCTCCTCCGACGTGCCGTTCCTGCCGGGGATGAACAGCACACTCCTGCGATTCGACGCGGAAGCACTCTGGCGAGGGTACGACCTGCCCGCGCGGGGTCGGCGCCCGGCGGGCAACATTTTCGGGTTCCTGACCAGCGGTGACAGGGCCGTGTCCAAGCAGGATCTGGAATGGCTGTGCGAGCACCTGGTGGTGGAGGTCGGCGCACCGGCCATGACGACGGACCTCCTGCAGCCAGGGCCGGCCGAACAGCTTCTCCTCCAACGGGTGCGTGGCGAGCTCGGCGCGGGGATCTATCCCAATGAGGGACGCTCACCGGTGGACGTAGCCGAGGCGCTGATCCGCGCAGTCCGCTCCGCCCGGCAGCGCGGAACCGACGTGACACCTCGCGAGCTACTGCGCCAGGCCCAACTGCGCAGCGACCTCGGCGCCGTCGTGCGCGCGAACCCTGTCGACCGCGCCCTGGAAGTGGCCAGGCCCGCCACGGTCGGCGTCCTGGCGGAAGCGGCCGGGACAGCGGCAGCCGACGGGGGAGTCCTGCTGGTCACGGGCCCTCCGGGACAGGGTAAGTCCTGGGCGTGCCAGCAGTTGGTCGACCAACTCACCGGTGACGGATGGCTGGTCGCCGAGCACTACTGCTACCTCGGTGACGCCGACGGTGACCAGCTGACCCGGGTGGTCACCGAAACGGTCTTCGGTAGCCTGCTGGGCCGGCTGGCCGAGTCGGACCCCGACCTCGTCCAGGAGCAGCGCCCGCGTTTTGCCGCCGATGCGCAAGCACTGACGACGGCTGTGGACACCGCTCTGCGCAAGGACCCCACCCGGCGCGTGGCGCTCGTCGTGGACGGACTGGACCACGTCACCCGCGTACAAGGAGGAAGGACCAGGAGAGCCGATCCGTCCCTGGCCCTCGCCGCGGTCCTCGGCTCGCTGTCCCTTCCGCTCGGCAGCGTCCTGATCGTCCTCAGCCAGCCCGGGAACCACCTCGTCCCCCTCCAGGACGCCGAGGCGGCTTCCGTCGCCGTGCCACCACTGACCGCGCATGAGTGCCGCGCCGTCGCGGAGCGGCTCGGGCTCGTCCCGGCGGCGGACGACGAGCGCACTGAAGCCCTCCTGACCGACAACGGCGACGTGACCGACTTCCTGGACGCGCTGCAGGAACGCTCGGGCGGCAACGCCCTGTACGCGACATACCTCTGTCGCGAGGTCGCCCTCCGGCCGGAGACGATCACGAAAGCCGCGGCAGTGGTGCGGGCACTTCCGGCCTACCAAGGATCGTTGGAGGGCTACTACGCCCACCTCTACGACACGCTCGGCGCGGAAGCCGATGTCGTCGCGGACATCATCGCCCTACTCGGAATGTCCGTCACCCGCGAGGAGCTCGGGCAGATCATTCCGGACCGGGCGCACAGGATCGACGGCGCGCTGAAGGTGCTGGCCCCGGTGCTCTCCGGGACGGCCGGACCCAGCGAAATCCGCGTCTACCACGAGTCGTTCGCCCGCTACCTGCGCCTGGGCTACGGCAACGCCCCTGGGGCCCTGGAATCGACGCTGGCGCTGATCGCCACCTGGCTGACTGGGAAGGGGCTGTTCGACGACCCGCGGGCCTTTCGCCGCCTCCTGCAGATCCTCGCCGAAGCTGGACGCGACACGGAGGTGGTGGACCACATCGGGCGGGACTTCGTCACCCGGGCCGTCGCCACCGCCCACCCGGCCTCGGCGATCAGGGACAACCTGGCCACCGGCGTGCGCTGTGCCGCGCGGACGGCGAACTGGCCGGTCGTCGCGCGGTGCGTCGAACTCGCCAGGGCCGCGCAGACGTACGAGTTCGAGCGCTTCGACTCGGACCTGGTGGAATTCGCCGACGTGCCGATCGCCTTGATGGGGGCTCAGACGCTGGCGGACCGGCTCCTGCACGACGCCCGGACCGTCATGCCCGCCCGGGCAGGTCTGCAGATGTGCGCCGTCCTCGACGCGGCAGGCGCCGTGGCACCCTGGCACGCGTACATGACGGCACACGACCACGAGGCCGAGTCGGACAACACCTCCTACGGGGCGGAGTCCGACCGAGCCGTCGAACTGGCATACCTGCGTGGCCGGTTGCGCCTGTCGGCGACCGATCAGGGGACAGGTGAGGAGCCCCCCGAGGACGGGACTGACCGGCCGGTTCCGCTGGACCGCATCGCCGAGTGGTTCGACGAACGGGGTGACCAGGCAGCGGCCGACGCCGTCGTGAAGATGCTCCTCGATACCGTCGGAATCGAGGCCGTCACCGACCTGGTGCCGCGCCTTGAAACGGACGGCCCCGTATGCCTCGCACTCGCCGAGCAGATCGCCGCAGGCGCGGTGCCCGGAGAGGCGGGCAACGCCACGCACTGGGCGCAGAAGGCCGCTGACCTGGGCTACCTGCCGGGAACGGCGCACCGGCTGCTCGCACTGGGGGTCGCCGCCGTCGATCTCGCCGCAGGCCTTGCGGCAGAGGAGACTTCGACCGCCCGCGACACCCTGTTCGCCCTCACCCGCGGCGTACAGAACGAACAGGTCCGGTGGAGCCCCGAGCCCGTGGCCAGGTGGCTCGATGCCCTGGCGATCACGACACGGACCGATCTCATCGCCCTGGACGCGGTACCGGCTCTCGTCCAGGGGGCCGGCTGGTACCCCTGCTGGCTGCGGTTCGCGATCGCCCTCGCACGTGCCGAAGCCGCCGAAGCACCCACCCGGTCCGGCCTGGTCATCGAAGCCCTCGGGCTCCTGACCGCAGACCTCAGCCCCTTCGCCGGCGAACCGCGTGCGTGCGACCTCTACTCGATCCATCCGCTTATTGAAGAGTCGGTACGCCGGGCGGCCGCCCTCGTGTCCGACCAGGACTGGCCGCAGGCGTGGAAGACCCTCATCAACGTCAGCCGGAAAATCAGTGTCAGTCTGGGCGGCGAGATGGGCGGACCGCTGCCAGTCGACACACTCCTTACGACCGCTGTCGAGCACACCACGCCCGCACGGCGGGCCGGCGTCGCCGAAGCCGTCCGTAACGAGTTCCTCCAGCAGGCCGGCGGACGCTTCTACAGCGACCTCGCCCGTTACCTCCTCATCCACGCGCGCCTCGCCCTCACCGCCGACGATCTCGCCGAGGCCGAGAAGCACTGGCTGGCGGCCTGCCACTTCCTAGTGGCCTACGGCTGGCGCAAGGACATCACCGTCTATGAGGTCCTGGATCCGCTGCCCGCCCTGGTCACTGCGGACCCGGCCCGGGGGCGGGCGCGGGTGGCGCGAATCCAGCCACTGTGCGAACGCCTTGTCCTTCACACAGACGGCAAGGAGACCAACGCTGCCCGCCCGCGGTGGTGGAATGTCCTGGCCGGGGCAGACCCTGCGGCCCTTGCCGATCTTGCAGCCACCGGCCTGCTCAGCGACTGCAACGGCCCGAACACCATTCTCCATGGCGCCCGAGAAGACCTCTGGCGCGCGTGGAACGACACCGCCGATCCGGTCGTGGCAACCGCGCTCCGCATCACCTTGGACACCCCGCTCCTCCAAGCCGACGCCGCGCTTCTGGACCGGCTCGCCCGGACAGTCTGCCCCTCCACGCCCGATGGCGTTCCGCAACTGCTGCGCATCGCACTGAGCAGGGCCGACGAGAGGCAAGCCAACCGCGACTCCTCCAGCGACCAGACCAGGCCGACCGACGCACAACTGGTCGCGGAACTCAACGCCGTCGCCGAACGCGTCGGCGCCCCGCAGCTCACCCGCCTGCCCGAACCACCGGTCACCGACGAGTCTCAGCCCCGCCGCAGCACACCCGTCCCCGCGCAGTCGGCCACGGCCCCGGCCTCACCTGCCGCCCCGTCGCCCGCGCCCTCCGAACCGGTCGGCCTGATCCGGGTACTGCGCGCATGGCACCTGAGCCCGTACGAGGCCGACGTACCACAACACACCCTCGAACAGATGACAGACCTCGTCGGCGACGGCCTGCTCAACCTCGCCACCCGAGGACAGACCGACGAGGCCGCACAAGTCCTGCGTGCCATCGCCGGCCCCTTCGACTTCCGGGACGGCCCACTCCTGCTGCGCCAACTCGCGGACAAGCTCCGTCAGAACGGCCACGACACTCTCGCCGCCGAAGCCTACGCACTGACCTGGGTACGCACCCGCGGACAAGGCGGATGGCTGAACTTCGGAGGCGAAACAGCCCTCGACGCCCTTCGCATCGCCGCGCAACTCGATCGCACCCTCACCCACCGCGTCATCACCGAAGAGGCCGAAGCAGTGGTGAGCGCCGGCCGGTACGGGACCCACGGCATCACCCAGGCACTAATCTTCGCCTTCGCCCAGCAAGCCTTCGGCCTGCCCCCGAACGACTCCCTCGACCTGGCCTTTGCCCTCTGGGACGAAGCCGCAACGGTCATCGAGAGCAGAGCACCACGTGTCCACGACAGTGACGACCCTCAGCACCCCTACCGCGCACCCGACAACGACAACGGAACTCCTGCACCCGGCTATCTCGACCACGCCTTCGCGACCGCGGCGCTGGCCGCAGTCGCACACGCGGACCGGGAAGGTAAACGCCGAGCGATGGTTGCGACGCGATCTCTGGTCACACTGCGCCCCGAAGCCACGGCACCCGCCATGGCCCTCGCACTGGAGCAACTCTCCGATCCGGCGACCCTGATGTGGCTGCTGCGCCTCCTCCATGAACAGGGGTCGCAAGCCCAACCTGTCGTGGACCACTGCCAGGACGCGCTCGAGGCACTGGCCCGAGGACCGCTGCTCACCGTCCGCGCCCTCGCCCGCCGGCTGCTCACCGATGCGGCCCGCGTGCCCATGGGAGCGTCAGACCCGGCCGGGCTGAACCCGCCGAGCCGCCTGTGGACCTCCGCCGCGCACGGAGACAGCCCGAGAGACCGCGCCGTGACGGGAATGGTGGCAGAGGTGGCTGGCGCACGGCTGAACGAAGCCGAGCAACTGCAGCCCGGGCTGATCCAAGCGGTCCTCGCCAGAGTTCGCCGCGAGGTTGACACGGAGCGCACCATCGAGAGGAACAAGGCCCAGTCCCGCGCCAACCTCAGCGCCGACGAGGGCGAGCTGCCGGACGCCTACCTCGCCATCGAGGAGACCATCGAAGAGGCGATCCAAACGGTGGCAGCGGGTAGCCGCGCGCACAGGCTCTCGCAGGGCCTTGGCGTGAGCGATCCGGCAGCTTGGGAGGATCAGCTGGCCACCGTACTGACAGACGACCCCCGCATTCCGCTGGCCTTCGAAGAGGCACGCTGGCCACGTCCCGACCTTCCTCTGCCACCCGGCCCGGACGACCCGGCCAGCCAGGACACTCCGCTGACCGGAACAACCGCCGAGACCATCTCCACACGGCCACTGACGCAAGCCGTCGCCCTCACCGGACAGACCCTCCCGGGCTGGCGCATCCTCGCTTCCGTGGAGGAACGCAAGTTCCTGTCACCGCACACCCGGAAAACCGGCCTGACCGTCGTGAACTTCTCAGGCCCGGAAGTGACGGCTTACGGGAACCAGGACAGCGACGCTATCCCCTTCTCAGACGGCGACATCGAGGAGTGGACTCGACCGCAGGGGCAGCACCCCGCCGCTGACCTCCCGCCGGGGATCCCGCTCCTCGGCCTCGACCGCGCCATGACCGCCGCCGCAGACGCCGCCCAAGGACTGGGACTACCCCGCTTCACACTGACACCCACCCCGTGGCTCCACACTGCACTCCGCCTGAGGCCCGGAGCCCCGCTGACACTGGAGGACGACCGAGGTCCGGCCCTGCGGCTCATCTGCTGGCGCACCGAGTACGAGCGGAGTGCCTACCGCCTGCCCTGGCCACGGACGACCGGCTGCGCCGTCGTGATCCGCCCCGACCTGCTGGACATCCTGTCCGAGCAGGAATCCGCACCGATCGTCACCCGAGATGTCGTTATCCGGTTGGAAGCGGACTGAAGAGAAGCAGACGGGACACCGTGGTCTGAAGGAACGGCACCCAGTACCGGGCCACGAGTACGACCTGCCCGGCGCCAGGGCGTGCACACGACGTGTGCGGGCCCTGGCGCCGGGCGTGCTTGGGATCAGGCGGCGGGCTCTGCTTCGGCGGGTTTGGGCGCGTGGGGCCGCAGGGGGGCTCACGGAAGAAAAAGTAGAGGACCGGGACCACCGTAGAGGGCCCAGACCGCGAGCTGGAGCACGGTGGGGTCGGACTGGAAGTTGAAGATGCCCTTGAGCAGGGTCCTGTACCAGCTGGTCTTGGGGATGGTGCTGAAGGTGTCGAAGGTGAGGTTCTGCAGACCGGGCAGGTTGCTGGCCTCCTGACGCCCTAGGCGAGCACTCCGGCGGCGATGACAACCAGCCATAGCAAGATCGGTTGGCTGAAATCTTTTTATCGAACTATTGTGCGAGTAAGGGTGTGGCGTCCTGGTCGCAGGACGACAGACGAGCAGGGGGTGCCAGAGCAGATTTGGAGGTGCACGGTGGGCGTTTTCACGCATCTCCACGTCGCTTCCGGGTTCTCCGCCCGCTACGGGGCCTCCCATCCGCAGAACCTGGTGCGCCGGGCGGCGGAGCTCGGCATGGGTGCGCTCGCGCTGACTGATCGGGACAGTGTCACCGGCGCCGTGCGGCACGCGAAGGCGTGCCTGAGCGCCGGGGTACGCCCGATCTTCGGGGTGGATCTCGCCGTCCCGGCGTTCGACACGGCAAGGGCTCCTCGCCGCTCGCGCACACCGGTCCGCGGTGGTGGGCACGTGGCGGAGCCGCGCCTGAGAATCACGCTGCTGGCAGGCTCCGTGAGCGGGTGGGCGTGTATCTGCCGTCTCGTCTCCGTGGCCTACGCGCATCCGGTCGACGGCTTTCCGGTCACCTCGTGGGAGGCGCTGCAGGAGGGCTTGGGCGAGGATGTGGTGGCGATCCTCGGGCCGACCTCCGAGCCTGTACGTGCGCTGGCCGCCGGGCGGCCGGACGTCGCGGAAAGGCTGCTCGTCCCGTGGCGGGAGATCGCGGGTCAGGGACTTCTCCGGCTGGAGGCGGTCGCCTACGGACTGTCCGGACTGGGCGCGGGATCGGTGCGGCTGGCCGCGCACACCCTTGCTCTGGGTGACCGGCTCGGCATCCCGACGGTGCTCACCAACGCGGTGCGTTACGAGCGGCGCGAGCAGCACCGCCTGGCCGACGTGCTGGACGCCGCCCGGCTGCTGCGTCCAATCCCGCAGCGTGGAGCCCTCGACCCGGGCGAGCGGTATCTGAAGTCCGGAGCCGAGATGGCCGAGGTGGCAGAGCGGGCGGCCGCGGCCGCGAGCGCCCCGGCCGGTCGAGGGCGGCGTCTGATCGAGGAGACGGCAGCTACCGCCGAGCAGTGCACGGTGGACCCGGTGCGCGACCTCGGCCTGGGGCGAGCACACTTCCCCGAGCCGTACGTGGTGGGAGCCGGCACCCGGCCGGGGGACGGGATGCGGTTGCTGCGGCAGCGCAGCGAGGCCGGGATGACCGCCCGCGGCCTCGACCGGGACGTGCGGGCGATGGATCGGCTCGGCTACGAGCTCGGGGTGATCGAGCGCCTCGGATATGAGGCGTACTTCCTCGCGGTGGCCCAGGTCGTCGCGGACGTGCGGTCCATGGGGATCCGGGTCGCAGCCCGCGGCTCCGGTGCCGGGTCCATGGTCAACCACAGCCTTTTCATCGCCACGGCCAACCCGCTCTCGCACCGGCTCCTGTTCGAACGCTTTCTCAGCGAGCGCCGCACCGCCTTGCCGGACATCGACCTCGATGTCGAGTCGGACCGGCGTCTGGAGGTCTACGACCGGATCTTCGAACGGTTCGGCTCCGAGCGCGTGGCGGTCACCGGGATGCCGGAGACCTACCGGGCCCGTCACGCCCTGCGCGATACGGGGCTCGCGCTCGGGATCCGCCCGCAGACCGTCGACAGGATCGCAAAAAGCTTTCCGCACATCCGCGCGTGCGACATCGGCTCCGCCCTGTCCGAGCTGCCCGAACTGCGGCAGCTCGCGGCCGAGGCCGACCAGTACGGTCCGCTGTGGGAGCTGGCCGAGGGCCTGGACGCCCTGCCGCGCGGCTTCGCCATGCACCCGTGCGGCGTGATCCTTTCCGACGCGAGCCTGCTCGGTCGCCTCCCGGTGCAGCCCGCTCCGGGAGGCGCATATCCGACGGTGCAGGCGGACAAGCACGATGTCGAAGACCTCGGCCTGCTGAAGCTCGATGTCCTCGGCGTGCGCATGCAGTCAGCGATGGCGCACTCGGTCGCCGAGATCCGCCGCACCACAGGCCGGCACATCGACCTCGACAGTCCCGACCACGTCGACCTCGCCGATGAGTCCACCTTCGAACTGATCCGCAGCACCAAGGTGCTGGGCTGCTTCCAGCTCGAGAGCTCAGGCCAGCAAGATCTCATCGCGAGGCTCCAGCCACGGCACATGCAGGACGTGATCGCCGACATCAGCCTCTTCAGGCCCGGCCCGGTCGCCGGGGGCATGCCCGCGAAATTCATCGCCGCCCGGCACGGGGTCGAGGAACCTCGATATCCCCACCCCGACCTTGTGCCGATCATGGATGACACGTACGGGGTGGTGATCTGGCACGAGCAGATCATGATGATCCTGGCCATGATGACCGGCTGCGACCGTGCCGCCGCGGATGTCGGACGCCGCGCCCTCGCCGACGCCGAGCGGCTGCCGAAGGTGGAGGCGTGGTTTCGCCGCTGCGCCGGCGAGCGCGGCTACTCCCCGGACGTGATTGGCGAAGTCTGGGACATCGTCAAGGAGTTTGGGGCCTACGGATTCTGCCGTGCGTTCTTGGGGCACTTCAGATCTGTCTCAGCGGCTGCCGCATGACTTTTCCGAATGACTGCGGTGCGGGTTGCCTCCCTGCTTCTCTACTGCTCGTGGATGTCGCAGGAGAGGAGCAGGCATGCATCTGTTCGCAGTTGACTCGGAGGTGGCCCGAGCTCACTTAGACAGCCCGCTGTTGTCTGGTGAGGAGGCAGCGGCGTTGCTCGCGTACCGCGCGATCTCGGATGGCACGCCGGTCTTCCTGGACGACGAGACGATGATGCCGGTGGAACCCCTCTGTTCGTGGGGGCGCCAACTGTCCTATGCGGACCTGGCTGAGGGGACGCTCAAGGAATACGGCCGCATCTTGGCCCGCTTCGCCCTCCACCAGGAGAAGCGCGCTGGGGACGTGGTGGCGGCCACCGAATCGGACATCGTCGCCTACAAGCGGTTCCGGACCGAAGAGCAGCGCAGGCCGGTCGGAGTATCGGCGTGGTCGAAGGAATCAGGCCTGCTCGATCAGTTCTTCGGGTTCCTGGTCGAGGGTCGTTATCTGGCTCGTCGACCGGTCCGTGTTGCTTCCCGAGGGCGTAACGCACTCACTCCGCGGCTTCGGCGCACCATGGACATCCGGCACCTGACGTTCGATCAGTTCAGGTATTTCCGCGACGTCGGATTCGGCGGTCAGCATCCTGACTCCCGGGTCAATCGCTCGTTCCGAGGCAGCGCCCCGCACCGAGGCCGGGCCGCGGCTGATCTCGCCCTGGGAACCGGGATGCGATGGCAAGAGTGGGCCACCCTGTTCCTGCCTGAACTGGGTCTGGGGTTGGGGCGCCCAGGAGAGGCGTGTGAGTTCACGGTCCAAGCGTGCGCGAAGTACGGCAAGGTGCGCACGATCTATGTCCCCGAGGACTCCATCGACACGGTGGAGACCTATTGCCTTCTGGAGCGTCCCGAACTGGCCCAACGTTCCGCGGCGAACCTGGGCCGGCGCAAGCGGGACCTCTTCGTGGTTTCGAGGATCGAGCCCGAGTCCGGTGTATTGCGGGGGGAGTTGAATGGCGTGAAGCGCGAGTTCACCATGGCTGCGATGCCACCGAAGCTGCGGCGGATCACCGTGCGCGAAGGGGAGTTCGGCCTCGAGACACTCACGGTGTTCATCTGCCGGGGTGGTCTGATGCCGCGGGCGGATTCCTGGAAGCGCTACCGGCACGCTGCTTGGCGGCGAATGGTGGACTTGGCGGACGAGACGACACCGCGTTTGCCGACCAAGAGGTGGCGCTGGCACGACCTGCGGCATACGTACGCTCTCCAGCTGTTGAGCTATCTGGAGCGACAGATGGACGGGTACGAGGCCGAGCATGAGGCTCGTGCCCGACGGCACCGCTCCTACCTCACGGGCCATATCCGCTACAACCCGCTGCTGATCGTCAGCCGTCGGCTGGGGCACTCCAGCCCCCAAACCACGTATGCCTACCTCGAGTACACGGACGACCTGGTGCAAGAGTTCGAGGAGGCTTTCAGCGGTTGGCTGGGAGAAACCGGTGAGGAGGCTACCTATGCGCAGATCGCAGCGCACGCGTTCAAGGTGGATCGCCCCGCGTTGAACGGAGGCTTGTGATGGCCCCGCGCCGCTACAGCCAAGAGGTGCTACGGCAGGCTCTTGAATTCCCCGGACCTGCGGGGCGCCTGGGCCTGCGGGTCGTCAGTTCCATAACGGAGCTCGGTCGGGAGGCGCTTCACTTTGTTGCCCCGGCGGAGTACCGATGTTCACGTTTGGTTGCTCAACTGGCAGATGAATGGGTCGAATACGTTGCGGCGACCAGGATCTCTCGTGGACCTGTGGCGACTTACAGCCGTGCGATTGATCGGTTGGGAAAGTTCGTGGATGCCGCGCCTGAAGCATCTGACACGGCGGAGTCACTCTCGTTGGAGAGTGAAATCGTGGTCCGCCTGCTGGCAAGGTGGGAGCGGACCCTACCTGAGAGCTACTCGCCGGGGTCAAAGTGGCCCAAGTTCCTTGCTGATGCAGTGCGAATCCTAATCGTGCGGCGTGATGACCACGCCGAGCGCGATGTAGAGACTAGGCTTTCCCGCTTTGCCCGGGGTAAGGCGCTGACCGCCGCTGGTGAATCCATGGAGCGGGATGAGTTCACCTTGGAGGAGAAGCGCGCGATGGTACGCGCAGCCTGGAATGCGGTGATCGCGCTGGAGAAGCGACTGGCAGCGGGGTGGGCTATGGCTACGCAGGGCCGTCACCCTGATCAGGGGAGTTGGTTCAGTCTTCCCGATCTCCTTTGGGGGCTGTCGCATGGCGAGATCGACCTCAAGGATATCAGTGCTGCCTTACCCGTGTTGGAGAAATGGACCCCGGAGCTTCAGGCGCTAGTGCAGTACGAGGACGGCGCCCCCGTCTATCCGCAAACGGCGAAGCTCAGGCTCAATTCGCAATTGGTGGCCCAGCTGTATCCTGCGACTCAGGACCTCCATGCCTTCCGCGTTCTGCTGGTCGACACGACTGGGCGTGCGTCGGAGGAGGTGACCTCGTTCGGTGAAGGCGACGTCGAATTTCTGCCCCACGGGGTGCGGCTGACCTTCGTGAAGAAACGGGCTGAACTGGTGCGGCACCGAGCTTTCCGTGACAGCGCAAAGTCACTCGCTGTGGGAAGCGGCGGAGACGAGCAGGCGATTACGTACAACATTACAGATGGTCCGCGACGCGAAGCCAGTGCCGTGGTGCGACGCCTGCTTGCCGTTACAGCGAAGACCCGAGAGAAAGTCCCCCACCTCACGGACACCTTGTTCGTCACGGCCAGGGTGCGCGCAGGTCACTGCTTGGCCTTCGACACCTGGGTCCCCAACGGAGGGCCGGAAGCAAGATTCGAGGGTTGGCTGGCCTCGGTCGGCGTGGAGGTGGCCGGAGAGAAACACATTGGACGGCTGCGCAAATCCACCAAGGTCGAGAAGGTCATCGCCTCAGGAGGAAGAATCAGCACGGCTGCTGACGATCATCTGGAGGAGACCTTCGCCGGCCACTACGCACAAGGAACGACACTACGTGTCTTGTCCGGGCGAGTGATCGCCACGGCCCAGGACCACTGGTTCCACAAGGCAGTACAGGGACCGACCGTAGTAGCCGCGGAGGCCGAAGGCGCGCTGAAGGACTCAGAGGCGCTGAAGTCGCTGGCGCTGGAAGAAGGCCAGGCTGAGGGCATCATCCAGGGGCAGCTCGACATGGGTGTCTCGCATTGCAAGGACCCGTACGACTCGCCGTTCAGCCCTCGGGGAGAACTGTGCGCTGTGGCACCTTTGCGATGCCTGGAATGCCGCAACGCCTGGATCCTGCCTGGCCAGTTGCCGCAACTGCTGTTGTTTGAGCGGCACTTGGAGAACCTGAAACGCCGCATGCCGCCGAAGAGCTTCACGGCCCTGTGGGGCCAGAGCTACGTGAACCTCCGTGCGGTGCTGGCCGCTCGCAGCGACCAGGAGCTCGATCTCGCCCGGGCGAGCATTGAAGCCGGCCGGACAGAGCTGGATCTACCGCTGACGGCACAAGTGGAGTTCGATCAATGACTATCGACGATCCCGTCGCCGAGCATCTCACTGCGCTGCTGTTTCGCGACGACGAACCGGTCTTGCAGGGCCGTGCCCTGATGAGCGCGGCGCGTCGGCCCGGAGCCCGAGTTCCGATCTTCGGAGACACGGAATCCTGGGACTGCAATGGAGTGCTACGGCGGCCCGCCAATCTCAAAGTAAATGAGTGGCAGGTTCCCTTCACGGTGGAACTGACAAACCCGTTCTGGAACCTGCTGGCAAGAGAGATGGCCATGGTGATGGCCAATCCGCAGCACGAAGCGCTACAGGAAGCGGGCATTTACCTGGGCGACGCCCGGGCCTCGGTTAGTACGTTACGAGGAGCGGTCTACCAACTGCGTGCCATGATCAACTGGGCTGACACCGTAGGGCTCCCGCCGAATCCGAAGGAGTGGACTGCGATTGACTTGAAGCGCCGCGTGAAGACTCTGGACCCCTCGCTGAGCGCAGCCAGCGTCATTGGAACCGTGTCCTTCATCCGTAGGATGGTCCGGATGAGTTCGGCGCTGAGCGGCGGATGGCCGGTAGAAGAACCGTGGCCGGGGAAAAGCGCCAAAGCTGTCGCCCAAGCAACCAGAACTGATGCGGTCTCGACCAAGCCCATTCCGCCCGGGATCTGGTTCGCGCTGGTGCGCGCGGCATGGGCCTATGTCCACACCTTCGCCCCCGATGTGCTCCGCGCGATCCGGCGCCGGGATGAACTCCTGCAAGCGGCCGGGACATCCATCATCGACGCCTCGCACACTCTCGATAACTGGCTGGCCAACCCAGACAACCAGGTCCCGGTGTACTACGAACCAGCCCAGTCCATGGACCAGAATCCGGTCGTCAACTGGCCGCTCATGACGCTGTTCCTGGGAATCGTTCCGACGCTTCAGGGAGCCGTCTTCGGAGCGCGCCAAAGTGCCTTGTCGCTGAGTCGGCGAGCGGCCGTGCTCGAGGCGGTCAAACAGGGGCGGTACGCGCATCAAGGCTTGGTTGAGGATCTCGCCCAGGTCACTCGGTCCGACGGCAGTACAGGGCCATGGCATCCCGGCATCCAGCCAGGTCACATCGGACCCCTTCGGACCGCACTGCGGAACGCGGCGTTCGTACTGGTCGCGGCGTTGTCGATGATGCGGGACTCTGAACTCCACGAGATCGGCAGGGGGTGCATCGTCGAGCACTACAACACGCCAGCCGTTGCCTCCATTCTGCAGAAAGGCCACCAGGATCAGCCCCGGAAGCACTGGTGGATCACCGAACCGGTCGTCGAGGCCATCGAACTTGCCGAATCCCTCTCGCTGCACGCCGAGCGAGTATTCGCCCCGTTCAAGCGGCCCAAGACCAGCGAAGCTATCGACGGCGCCTTGATGATCGACTCCTTCACCCGCTTCGTCAACGCTCATGCCGCATGCGCGGGACTGGAACCGATCCCCACAGGCAGGGTCCGACCGCACATGTTCCGTCGCACCATGGCCATGCTCACCGACCAGTTCGCAGGCTCCGAGATCGCGTTGGGCATCCAGCTCAAGCACATAGCTACCCGGGCCTTGGCCAATCGCTCCACTCGTGGATATGCGGCCCCCGACGAAGCTTGGGCCAAGCACTTGGAGGGGGCGATCGAAGCCGCCAGGTTTCGCCGACTCCGAACCCTGTACAACGAGCACAAGGACGGTAAGACGATCGGATACGGTCCTGGTGCCGACCGCGTCAAGGAAGCCTTCGACGACATCGAGGACACCGTTCGAGCTCGGGGAGGCGACTCCCGTGTCGAGGAGGACCTGCTGCGAAAGGCCCGGATCACCATCCGATTTGGAGCCTTGAACAACTGCCTCTTCGACCCGAGCAACCCTTCAGGCGCGATCTGCCTGGAGAACACGATTGTCCCCGAAGGTCACATAGGACCGCTGGACTGGCGCTGCCGGCCAGACCGCTGCCACAATTCCATGATCGGCATCGAGCATGTCCCCATCTACGATGCGCACCACCGCACACAAGTGAAGTTGCTGGAGACGCCGGGGCTGCCGAGCGTTCGCAAGGACCTGATTTCCCGCGAACTCGAACGCGCCGAGGCCGTGCTGAAGTTGACCTTGCAGGAGGAGACATGAGTGTCGACGCCCACATGGTCGAGGATGGCGTGTCCCCCAAGACCGCGCAGGCTCTGGAGTCCGCGATGGAGAGGTTGTTCGCTGGCAAGCCTCAACGCACCGATGGCCGGTTGACCAAAGAGAACCTCTGGCAGGAGGCCCAGGTAAGCCGGGCCACCATGAACCGGGCCGCGGGCATCCTTGCTCGGTGGGACGCACACATCGCCCACCATGGGAAAACCACCCCCGGCGAGGCGCGCCGCGACGAGGAGATCACCCGCATCCGCCGGAAACTCGCGGACAAGACCCAGGAATGCACCGCGCTGAAGCGCAAGCTTCAGGCCGCTGCCACCGCCATCGCCGCCCTCCACCATGACAACCAAGCCCTGCGGGACGAGCTCGGACGACGTGGGGGAACCGTAGTGCCGCTGCGCCGAGATCATCCATGAGAGAAGCAGTACCGACTGCAGCCATGGCTGGTCAGCTGGACGTCAGTCGAAAGCATGGATGCCTACATCCACCTCGCCAACACCGACCCCCTGCTTGACCAGGCCCTGCAAGTAGTCTGTCGCTACTTGACAGCGGAAGTTCGAGCACCGACCGTCACGTCTCGTCGTTGTGGCCCTGGGTCTGACCTAGCGAAACTGTCGAGCGGAATGTCAGGGAGCCGGCTAAAGAATCTTGGTGCGTGTGTAAAGGAAGCAGGGCTCCGCAGACGACTAGATAGGTGGCGACATCTATGTCCGCCATTGTTTGGCGCCGGGGTTCCACGGCAAGGGCACCTTCCGCCAGACAGCCTGGCGTCTACCGCGAAACCGCGGCAGACGCCATAGGCATGCCCATTTTTGTTACTTGGTAACAGACCCCCTGCTTCGCTTGCGCCCCAGGTGTGCTCACTGAGAGTCTCGGACTCTTACGGTCGGTGCCCTTGCCAAAGTGGAACCCCGGCCGCGGACATAGAGCCCCTGGAGCGACATGAGCGCACTTCCGCCTGCGGGCGGGACCCCCTCCAACATCACCGAGCCAGCGCCGGCCACCGCCCCTCAGATCGAGACGGCTGCGGCACTCCGTCCGGTCGGACTGGTTCCCCTCGGCGTTCTGACTGCGGCATCCACCATCTACGGGGATGTCGTCGCGGATCCGGAGCCTTGGACCCATTACTTCCAGAGCGGCACGGCCTGGGGCCTCGCCGTCCAGGGGGGTCTGGTGATGATCACAGGAGCCTATCGATGGCTCAAGAGGCGCGGCAAGTTCCGCGGCTCGATCAGACTGGCAGGCGAGTTCGACTTCGGCGAGAACCCCCCGACCGGCAACCCATAGGTCGTTGAGTAACTCAAACGATGCCAGCAGGGCTGGAGTGGATGCGCGATCCGTTGCATCCGCCCCAGCCCCAGCTGGGTTTGGGGCGTTCCACAAGGAACAGCACAGCAGGGCGCTCGCCTACGTCGTGCAGCGCTATCACCTGCCCAAGCAGGAGGCCGAAGAGGTGGTCGCGGACGCGCTCGTCGGCGTTGTGAACCGCTGGGACGAACTGGACAATCCCGAGGCGTTCTTGTACGCCTTGCTGCCGCGGCGTGCCGTCGACAAGCTCAGAGCCCTGGCGCGACGCAACGAGCAGCCAGTGGACGACCCGTTCCTGGAGATAGCTGCGGGAGCGACTTACGACCCCGTACCTTTCGATCTCAAAACCATGCTGGGCCAATCCGCAGACCTGCTAACGCCTCGGCAGCGTCAGATCCTCGTCCTGAAGGCTCTGGGCTACACCGCAAAAGAGATCGCAGGCCACCTCGGGGTCACCGAGAACACGGTCAACGTGCACTTCCACCGAGTTCGGAAACTGCTTCGCGGGCTTTCTGCGGATAGCTGGTGAGCCGTTCGTCACCGACAAGTAGGCGCCGGCCAGCCAGAGCCTGTCGTATGGCGGGTTCCAACTTTCTCATTCCCACGCCGGATTTGAACGACCACGGAACGCGGCCAGTACTGCGCTTCCCGGGTCGGGTCTGCTGCACGATCGGGTGAGATCTGAACTGGCTTGCCCTGTGGGGCGGGTGGGAAGGATGTCGCTGTGCCCAAGCCTTATCCGGAAGAGTTCCGCGAAGATGTCGTGCGGGTCGCGAGGAACCGCGGCCCGGGCGTGACGGTGGAGCAGGTGGCCGCCGACTTCGGAGTGCATGCGATGACGCTGTGGAAGTGGATGCGCCGCGCGGACATCGACGACGGGACCAAGCCCGGATCGAGCAGCCAGGACAACGCGGGGCTGCGGGAAGCACGCAGGCGGATCAAGCTGCTGGAGCAGGAGAACGAGGTTCTGCGCCGGGCCGCGGCCTACCTGTCACAGGCGCATCTGCCGGGAAAAGGATCTACCCGCTCGTGAAGGAGCTGGCCACGGGCGGAATCTCCGTCACGGTCACGTGCAGGGTCCTGAAACTCGCCCGCCAGCCCTACTACCGCTGGCTCGAACGTCCCGTGACCGATGCCGAGTTCCAGCGGGCCACACGCGCGAACGCGTTGTTCGACGCGCACCGAGAGGATCCGGAGTTCGGCTACCGGTTCCTGGCCGACGAGGCCCGCAGCGCGGGATCCGGAATGGCCGACCGGACCGCGTGGCGGATCTGCCGGGACAACCACTGGTGGAGCGTGTTCGGCAAGAAGCGCGGCAGAAAGAAGCAGGCCGGCCCGCCGGTGCAGGACGACCTGGTCCGCCGTGACTTCACCGCGGATGGCCCGAACCGGCTGTGGCTCACCGATATCACCGAACACGCCACCGGCGAAGGGAAGTTGTATCTCTGTGCAATCAAGGACGTCTTCAGCAGGAGGATCGTCGGCTACTCGATCGACACGCGGATGAAGTCCCGCCTGGCCGTCACAGCCCTCAACAACGCTGTTGCCCGGCGTGGACACGTCGACGGGTGCATTCTGCACAGCGATCGCGGATCGCAGTTCCGGTCACGGAAGTTCGTCCGGGCCCTCGACCGGCACCGGATCGGCGGCTCGATAGGGAGAGTCGGCGCGGCAGGCGACAACGCGGCCATGGAGTTGTTCTTCAGCCTGCTGCAGAAGAACGTCCTCGACCGCCGATCCTGGGCCACCCGCGAGGAACTGCGCATCGCGATCGTGACCTGGGTCGAGCGGACCTACCACCGGCGCCGCAGACAAGCCGCACTCGGCCGCCTGACCCCCGTCGAATTCGAGACCGTCATGACCACACCGGCCCTCCAGGCCGCGTGACCGAACCTGTCACCCAAACCTGCACCAGACCCCTTCACCCGCTCACGCAGGAAATCCACCACGCCGGGATCGTCTGGCCATACGTACACCATCTCGTAGAGCAAGTCGCTTCGGGAATCGGGGCTGGGGTCGTGGGCGGCATGATCCAGGACGAGGGACCTGCACAGTCGGATCCTCTGCCCAGCGAGCCGCCAGGCTGAGCAAAGCGGCCCCTCGGCCATGGCCGGTAGGCGCTGACAAGGAGACGGCCTTCAACGCCTCCTTGTGTGCTCGTGGAGGCTGCCGAGGCCACTCGAGAGAACTTCAGGCAGTTGCTCGGACGTCTTGCCGACCTACTGCACGACGCCAGGACCGTTGAAGACGATGCTCAGCAGCGAGACTGGGTCACACGGCTCGTTCGTGGCTTCCTGCGCGATCACGCAGAAGGTGTCATCCGAGATCGGGCCCGCATTCTCTTCCGCGAGATCGAGAAGGCGCTGGAAGACATAGATCGGCCGCACTCAGCCGAAGATCGAACAGGCCCGCACCGACTGGATGACCGGCACCCGCTTCGGAGACGTGAAGGGGTACGACGGTGCTCCACTGCCCGCGCCGGAGCTCCCGCCCGTGCCGTTGAAACCACGAGGCAGGGTGCGCTGACCTCCGGGCCCGTCAGGGCTGCGGCGGGATGTCGACGATCTGATCGAACGTCAAGCCGCTCGATCCCTCGCCGCGCCCGGTCTGCTTGCGTACCCCGAGCCATACCCAAGCCCGCCCGCCGCTCCAACGGGTGCGTTGGAAGCTCTGCGTCACCCGGACACCGGCCCGCGGCACCTCTTCCTCGTGAAGCCGGTACCCGAGCTGCGGGACGCTTTCCAGCCCTTCGCGCAGGAGTGAGGTGCGCGGCCGGACGGGTTCCGGCGTGGGGTCCGTGTCGCCCTCCATGATCCGGAGCATCGCCGCTCGCTGGAGCTGGACCTCTCGGTTGTCACCTTCCTTGTGGACGGGAATCATCGGGATCCAGTTCTCGGGGACCGAACTCATCACCTTGTAGCGGATCTTCGCGCCTGCCGCGGGCGCCACCGGCTGCGGCGGGGCGCCGAGGACCCGCTCAAGTTCCCGCTCGTGGAAGTCGCGTGTCTGGTAGGCGGCCTCGCGGCCGTCCTTCGGCTCGCCCGACGGCATCGGCACGGTGCGCTCGATGCCCCAGACCATGTTCGCCATCTCGTCCCGCATGAGGAGGACCTCTTCGAGCGGGTCGCCTTCGAGCACCTTCTGCGCCGCCGGCGGGATGACGAGGCTGAGATCGGCGGGCGTGCGGGCGTCGCCCTGCGTGGACAGCAGGAACATCGCCCAGCGCTGCCGGTCCTCGTCGTCACCCGCGCCCGCCGCCGTGATCCACGTCCGTTCGTTGAACACGTTCGTCACGGCGATGCCGCGCACACTGGCGATGCCGGCGGCCGGCACCGTGAAGGGCACGACGAACCAGTCGTTGGCGTAGACGAGTCCGAACTCGATGAGGAGCAGCTTGGCCAGGTCGGTCGTGTCCGGCTTGATGTCGCCGAAGTTGGTACGGCCGTCCTCGAACCGCCACCACCGGGTGTTGGGCATACCGTCGAACGTCGCTTGCGTCGGCAGCATCGTCAGCGTGGTCCGTACCGGAGGCTCGGCCTTCGGATCGGCCTCACCGAGGGTCCCGGACCGCGGATCGACGTCGAAGCCGTACCAGTCGAGGTGCCCTTGGAAGTACTGCTCGGCCACGAGCACCTTCTCGCCCTCGGCTTCCGGTGCCGACGTGGCGAACCGGTACTCCAGGCGGTCGCTCTCCCATGCACCTGGGCCCTCGGGTTGGTACAGGAGCCGTTCGAACCAGGCCACGAAGCGCGCCGCGATCGGGTCGATCAGCGCATCCATCCCGGTGAGCGAGGCGATGCCGTCGGATGCGTGGTTCGCCGCCCCGCCCACCAGGTGGAAGTAGAGGAGTGCGCCGTCCATCCGCCGCCCCGCGGCGGCCGCGAAGTTCGACCAGGCGTCGGCGTGAGCGCAGGTGGGGGCGTTCAGCGGGTCGGTGGGTTCGGGTTCGCGCACCGGATACCGTGTGAGGAACTCCTGCGCCGCCACGGGCGGAGCGACCCCTTGGATCATCTTCAGCCACTGCCGGCCCATGAGGAGGCGGATGTCGAGGGCGATGCGGTGGGGTTCGGCATCCGGGCGAGCGCGCTGGGAGAACCGCAGCGGCATCCGCTCCGCGTGCGCTTCCAAGGGGATCGCGTTGCCGAACGGTTCGACCGGCCCGTCCGCCGCCTGGTACTTCTGCAGTTTCGTCGTTTCCAGCCGCACCTTCACCGAGATCGGCGAGCCCGCGTCGTCCCCCCGGAACTCTCCCATCTGCCACTGGCGCGTCAGGAACCACAAGGGGTCGCGCACTTCCGCGCGCAGCGCCCGGTCGAACGCCTCCGTGCGGGGCCGACCCTCCAGCCGGTTCCAGATGGTGATGCCCGGCTTCGACTTGCCGAGAACGACGGCGGCCAGGTCAGCGGTGCGGAAGGAGGAGGCCATGTCGATCACGTCTCCCGGACGGCGATGTTGTTGTTGAGGGCCAGGTCCGCGGCGATCGTCAGCTGCTGTACCTGGGTGGCGAGCACGGTCGCCGGGAGGAAGGGGGCGTAGGGCGAGCCGTCGAGATCGGCCGGTTCGACCGCCCGCTTCTTGGCCAGATCGAGCGTCTCGTTCAGGGCGTCGATCAGGTCGTCCCAACGCCAGCGGCCCCGGAAGGTGGTCGGCGTGACGAGCAGCATCGCCTGGGGTGCCTCGGAGTTGGGCCGGTCGTGGTGGAAGACGATGCCGGTGTCGACGCTCTCGACGGGGATGGTCTCGGTCCATTCGTCCAGGAGCAGGCCGCACTGCCGGGCGCTCTTGTCGAAGGCGACGGCGTGGTGCGCGGTGTAGAGGAGGCGGTCGCCGTCGAGGGTGAGCGACGCCGGGAAGTCCAGGCCGATCCACCGGTCGTCGGCGGTGAAGGGAAGCTGCACGGCGAGGAGTTCGGGCTCGGGGCGCTGGAGCGCACCGGCGAACATCACCACCTGCTCCCACGCGTGCAATTTCTCCCGTACCCGGGCGATCCCGTAGAGCCAGTCGTCGACGGGGAAGTCGACGGGCGGGCGTTCCGGATCGGTGGGATTCGTCAGGTACTCGAAGAGCTCCCCCGACGTCGACGCCGCCACCGCCTTCGCCAGCTCGTCGCCCTGCGCTGTCGCCAGACCGAACTCGGGGCAGATCTTGAAGTCCTCGCCGAGGAGCGCACGGGCGGCGTCCGCCAGGGCGGTGAGGCGGGTGGCCGCTCTCGCCGAGGCGTCGTGCTCGTCGAAGCGGTCCTTCGACGACTTCAGGCGCCGGTCCAGTTCAGCCTGGACCACGGTGACCATCCGCACGGCGTCCTCGGCGAATCGCACCATCTCGTCCTCGTGCGCGGTGATGTCGAACGCCGCGATGTCGAAGTTCGAGATCTGCAGGGCCTGGACGTCGGCGAGGAGCCCGGCGACGCTCCGGCGCTGGGTCGCGGCGATGGCGGTGAACTGCTGCCGCCTGGCATCGAAGGCAGGGCGCTTGACGTTGACCAGGTCGCTCTCGTAGGCGGTGGGTGTCGGCGGCGGCGAGGTGGCCGTTGTGGAGATCGCCCGTTCCGCCTGGGCGAGCAGCGCGAGCTTCTCCTCGTCGGTGGCGGCGGTGTGCGAGGCGGCGACGCCGGCGTCGAACTCGGCGAGACGGGCGTCCCAACGCTTCACCAGTGCGGCACATTGCTCAAGGAGGGCCGCGAAGGTACGCCGCCGGAAGTCGTACACGAAGCCCCACCCGGTCTGAGGGACGGAGAAGCGGGCGGCACGCGACAGCAACGCCACGAGGTCGGCGGCGTACGTGTCCACGTTGGTGAGGATCTCGGCCTTGCGGTTCGCCAGATCGGCCAACGGGCCTTCGAGACCGGGCAGGAACGACGCGAAGTCGTCACGGAGCGTGTGCATCGAACCGCGGACGAGGTCGAGCCGGGACTTGTCGGCGACCGGTCCGCGGTCGGTGGCCTCCCCGGCCTCGTTCATGAGGGTCAGGTCGGACGGTCGCAGTGCCCGGGATCGGGTGGTCAGGCGGCGGAGGTTCCTGACCAGGGGCAGCAGCTCGAACACGCTGAAGGGCGCGGACGGCCGCTTCATGTACTCGATCGAGACGGGTACGTCGGGCCGGGGGTCGAAGGCGGCCTCCACCACCCGCACGATGCGATCGTCGAGCTCGGCCATCGCCTGCTCACGGTCGTCGCGGATGACGACGAGGAGATCGGCGGGCTGGAGGCCGAGCTGATCGAGGGTCACCTCTTTCGTCACGGCCGTGCCGGTCGCGGCGGATCGGAACGTCACCGCGCAACCCACGTCCGCGGGCGACGGCAGGATGCCCGCCAGCCAGCTGTTCAGCGCCGGCTCGGCCTGCGCGCGTGGCGTCATCGGCACCCCCGGTACGGGGGAGTTCGTCGCGCTGACCCCGGGCTCCAGGTGCAGAGCGACCCGATGGGTGAGGCCGATCCCGTTGCGGGGCGTGCGGACGATGTCGGGCTCCGGAGGGAAGCTGCCGCGCGCGTAGGCGTCGTACGTGGATGCCACGCGGTCGTAGTTGCCGAGCACGGCCTGGTGCACGCCTTCCGACAGGGCGAGGTCGGCGATGGCGTCGTGGGCCTCGCGCAGGCGGTCGGCCTCGGCATCGATGGCCGCCTGCTCGGCGGGTGACACCGCCGGGAGCATGTCGCCCTTGCCGAACGGGTAGTTGAAGGTGTCCGTCGCGGTCATGTGCTCGACGAGGGCGAGGCCGTCGACGACATTGCGGGCCTCGATGGACTCGATGGACACGTCGTCTCGCGTCCGGGTGGACCGGATACGGTCGGCGCGCATCGGGAACGCCTTGCGCAACTTGTAGACGACCTTGTCCACTTCGGCGAGGCCGTGCCGGTCGTGCAGGCCGCGTTCAAACTGGTAGCCGAGCAGGTTGGACAGGCTCTGCCCGGCGCGGATGCCCTCGATCATCGCCAGGGCCGTCCGTACCCGTTCGGACGTGAGGTTCACCGCCATCGTCCGGCGGTTGGCGGGACTGGTATGGGAGAGGTAGCCGTTGCGCAGCACCGCGGCGGTGACGGCGTGGTTGAGCGACGGGGCATGGACGTAGCCGTGGTTGGTGCTGTCGTGGACGAGGGCCGGGGCGCCGGCGAAGGCCTTGCGCAGATCGTCGTCGGTCAGCTCGACCGGTTCCAGCATCTTCCCTTCGGGCCGCACCGGTTCGAGCCAGGCGTAGCCCCCGAGATGGATGCCCTCGCGGGCCGGTTCCTTCGAGTCGTCCCGGAGGTTGCGCATGGTGGCCAGCTGTACGTTGACGATGCCGAGGAGCCAGGCGTCGAGCCGGTAGCCGCAGCAGTCGACGTGGTCGGCGAACGCGCGCTCGAGCTGGGCGGTCGGTCGGTTCTCAAGGCGTTCCAGGGCCTTGAGTTGCTCATGGAGGAGGGAGGAGGACAGCACGGTGGGGATGTTGGCGGCGATGTACTCGTGCACGGGTTGGTCGGCATGGCCGGTGATGGCGGGCGCTGCCGTGTACAGGGGGAAGTAGCGGCTTTCGCTGTCGAGCCGGTTGTCCCGGATGTGCAGGAACGGGTCGTCGCTCCGGGCCGCCAGGGCCTTCTCGGGCGAGTAGAGCCCGGCCGACTCGAACAACCGGATGCCGGTGTCGGAGTAGCCGAGTTGCAGTGCGTGGCGCAGCAGCAGGTACAGGATTGCCGTGGGCTGTTCGTCCCCGGTGAAGCCCCGCTCCTGGTACAGGGCATCATGTGAGGTTCGGGCGGCGTCGATCAGCCAGCGCAGGTAGTTGACGCCGGCGTCCGTATAGGGGCGGATCGGGGCCGTCTCGGACAAGGGCCGGTCATCGACCACGCCGCCCTTGAGGACGTTGTGGCGTCCGGAGAACGACAGGTCGAGGATCTGCGGGTCCTTCTCGCCGGCATAGCCGAGCGAGCCGAGTTTCTGCCGGGCCGCCGCGCGTTCGAGGCGGGTGCGGAAGGTGCGGGCGAAGTCTCCCAGGCCCAGCAGGTTGAGCCGGTTGAACAGCGTCTTCAAGCTCTCCGCGTGCCGTTGCGCCCACTCGACCGAGCCGGAGTGCAGACCGAGGATGTCGAGCAGGATCGCATGGGGGTCGCCGCTGCCGCCCACGTGGGCCACGTCGGCCACCTTCGTCCGGATGTCCTGGTCGATGCTGAGCAGGACCGGATACAGGCGCTTGAGGTAGTCGGCCGTCGGACCGCCCCTGCCCGCCGCCGTGACGCCGATCCCACCGGGGCGGTCGAACCATGCCATGCGGGAGATCGCGGTCGTCGGCAGAATGCCGTAGGGCTGCTCACCGATCCGGATCGACGGGCAGGCACCGCCGGCGATGACATGGCGGGTGAAGAACGCGCGGGTCGCGTCGATCGCGCCCTCGCTGAAGACGGGGGCCAGCATCGTCTCCATCCAGTAGCCGAGCGTCGCCGGCCACAGCGCCGCGTTCATGGCCCGTGCCGTGGCCTGGTCGCGCCCGTCCGCCGCGTGCGTATGGGCGAACACCGCCGGATCGATGCCCAGCTGCTCGGCCAGCCACTGTCCGTCACTCTTGTCCAGCCAGTCCGTGGCCGGCTGGAACAGCGGCTGCTTCAGGTCGTCGAAGGCGGCATCGGGATCGTCGAGGGAGCGTCCGGAAGAGACGGCTTCGGTGTTGTTGGTCGGCGTGCCCTGGGGCACGACGGCCAAGCCGGTACGGCGGTAGGAGTGGTGCCGAAGGAGCTCTTCGAGCTCGGTCTTGGCCGAGGCCTCGTCGGCGTTGATACGCAGCCCCACCACCAGCACCCGGTCGAAGCCCCGCTCCGCCTGGGCGGGCGTGAGGCCGACGACGATCCCCATGCCCACGGACACGGCCTCCTCGAAGTCGGCCATCCACCGCAGTTCGTCGGGAATGACGAGGTCGCCCTCCTCGTCGAGCCGGAGCTGGTCGGCCTCGGTGGCCCCGGGATCGGGCCCGAGGATCAACGGGGACGGGACGGGTCGGCCCACGACCACGACGGGTGTGGTGTCGCCGACGGCCTCGTAGCCGACGAAGACGAAGCGGTCGGGCAGGATGTCCGCTCGTGGGGGCCGGGCCCATGCCGTCTGCTTCGTGTCGGCGGCGGGCAGTTCCAGGTAGGCGACGGACACGGAGACGTCGGGTTTGCTGAATCCTGCCGCCGGCGGAGCGTCGAGGTTGGCGGGTACCGTCGTCGCCACGAGGTGTTCGGCGCGGGCGGTGCCGACGGCCGCGTCCAGGGCGGTGCGGGCGGTGGCCGAGGCGGCGGCTTCGCCGTCGGCCCGCCATACGGCGCTCCAGTACGCCGCGACGGCGTCCGGCTCGGTGCCTGGGAGCGCCGTGTCCACCACGACGGTGAGGATCACGTCCTGCGGGCTCGCCTTGGCGGGCTTGGCCGGGAGGTTGCCGGGTCGGTACTGCCGCACGATCCAGGCGGACCGGCCCGATCCGTGGGCCGAGGCCAGGGCCCGCCAGGCGCCGCGCTCGTGGTCCTCGATTCCGCCCGCCTGCCAGATCGCGGTCCAGTAGCGTCTGGCGTCGGTGAACTCCGATGCGGTGAGGGCCGGGTCGAAGGTGTCGATCCAGCAGTCGTCCGGGTAGACGCGCACCAGCAGCTCGTCGCGGGGTTCGACGCCGGGCTCGGGTGCCGACCTCCTGAACCGCGTTTCCAGCCGCACCGGCATCAGCAGGATCGGAATCGAGTCGTCGAGCCGTCTGATGCCGGTCAACGGGTCGCTGAACACGGCGAACTCGTCGACCAGCGCCCGCTCGGCCGCGATGGCCGCTTCCCGCTCACCGCGCAGGCGCTCCAGCTCCGCGTCGAGGTGTGCCCGCTCCCTGGCCAGCGCATCCCGGGTGGCGACGTGCTGCGCATCGTCGGCGTCGAAGACGCGCTGCGACTGCGCGTCTCGGAGGGCCAGCCGCTTCATCCGCTCGCCGGTCGCGTCGATGGCGGCATCGGCGTCGTCGCGTGACTGCCTGGCCTGACGCAGCTGCTCGCGGAGGGTGTCGAAGGTGCTCATGCCGGGCCTCCGGGGAGCATCTCGGCGGCGTGGAAGGCGACCAGTACCGGTGCCTGGAACAACACATAGGCCAGCTCGGCGGATGTCATGTCGGTCCGGCTCCACCGCACGTGGGCGTCATCCTCGAACTGCGGGAACTTCTCGTCGTCGGCGCCGGGGCTGGTCACCGTCAGCGTGGCCGGTGCCGCCGCGATGTCGATGCACCGCCCGGCGGCAACGTCGATCTTTGGCCAAGACAGGTCGTTCCACACCTGGATCGGTTCCTGGAGGTCCTCGTCCAGGCCGAAGCGCGGCTCGCCGGGACGTTCCTTGATGACAAAGAACCATCCGGGGTCGTCGTCGGGGTGCGAGCCGTCCTTGCCCTTGGCATCGTCGACCGTGAGATCGAAGCCGAAGAAGTAGATGTCGGGATCGACCTTGGCCTCGTACAGGGGGGTCAGCACCTTGCTCGTGGGCGGGTTGAGTTCCTCCTCGGGCGTCAACGAGACGAGACGGCGCTCGACGGTGTTGTCGATGGCACCCGAACGTCGGCACGACTCGACGTCCTCGTCGGACACCGTCACCGCCTTCCGCTGCCAGCAGGCCCGATGGGCGTAGATGACGGCGTTGGGATAGCGCTTGAGCAGCTCGCCGCGGATGGCGAGCACCAGCTCGTCCTCCTTCTCGCCCGGCACCTCACGGTTGTCGTGGTCGCCCAGCGCGCTGTCGGGCGCCCACGTGTGCAGCGGGGGAATGTCGCGCAGCTTCTCCTTGAGGGTCTCGTCGTCGAGGCTGTCGGCGTTGAAGAAACCGCGCACGTCCCAGAACTGCCGGAAGGTTGATCCGCGCTGGTCGGTCGGGTACTCGCGCCACAGCAGCTCGCGTGCGAACTCGTGGTTGAGGCCGACCATGTACGACTCGATGAAGCGCTGGTTGGTCTGCAGCAGCGTGACGCTGTTTGGCTCGATCAGATTGATGTTGGGGAGGAACAGCTCGGACGAGAGGGCCTTCAAAGGCTCGTACATGGGCACGTCGATGACGGGATAGGCCATCGGCTCCACGAATGCCGCCGACGGTGGTGTCACCAGGTCGTCCTTGATGCGGGGCGGGACGAAGACTCCGGCCATCACGCGCCGCGGAATGGTGCGCGACGGGCGGACGGCTTCCAGCCCGGCGTCGGCCTTGGCACCCAGGTCGAGCGAGTCGCGTACGGGCGGCCGGCCGGCAGCGTCACTGAGTCGGCGGCCCTCGAACGTGTCCCGGAGCGCTGCCTTGAAGCGGGCCGCCTCCACGCTGTCGGCGGCACCGGTGCGCGGCACGAAGCCGGAACCCGGCTCCGTGATCACGAAGTCGGGGGCGCCGGGGAGCCGGTCGACGGACTCGGGCGTCTGGTCCTCCGCGAGCAGCTCCGCCGCCAGGACGGCCCGCCGCCATCGGCCGAGCCGACGGTGGAGGAACAGGCCTACGGCGACCAGCACGACGGCCGGCACCACACCCACCGGGAACAGCAGCAACAGCAGCATGAGTGCCAGGGCGACGGCGGCCAGGGGCACGAGCAGCGGCAGGAACGCGAACCGCCTCAACCAGGTGAGGACGAACGCGGGCACGCCCTTGGGCAGCCACTGCTCGGCGAGCTCGCCGCTGGTGACGACACCCTGCGGTGCGCTCTTGGGCGGTGCCGCCGACACCTGCCCCAGGTTCACCCGGTCGATCAGCCGGCCCGGAGTGAGGGTGGAGTCGAACGGCAGCGAGCGGACCAGCCGTCCACGCGGGCGCACGATACGCCGCATGGCGGTGGAGGTCATGGTCGGCTGGACGAGGCTCTGGGCGTAGGCATGGTGCAGAGTGGCACCGTCGTGGACGATCCGCTTGTTGAGCGGCGCCATGAGCAGCAGACCCTGTTGGCGACTGACGCCGACGGCGGGCACGAGGTGGCGGTCGTACCACATGCCCGATACCAGCAGACCGAACTGTCCGAGCCGGATGCGACGCTGCGCCTCGAGCACGTTCCCCATCTGCTCCCAGGCGGCGTCCATCAGCTTCTCTTGCTGGTCCTGGATGACTCGTGTGCCGATGCCGGCGGCGGCGCGGAACCGCGGGTCGAGGTTGAGGCGCTGCACCCAGGTGTCGGCCGGTGTGATCGGGGTGCCGTCACGCTGGTTGAGCACCCGCTTGGTCATGGCGTGCCAGGTGCCGTACAGCGGCGGGGTGATGACGGGATCGGGCTCGCCCTCGGCCCGATAGCGGTCGGGGAGGTTGATCAGCCGGGCGAGCTCGGTCTGCAGCGGCCGGGGGAACGGCGTGTCCCACGCCTCGTGCGGGTCGGGTGGCGTGGGCGGCACGGGGGCGGGTGGTTGCAGAGCCCCGCCGAGCCTGAGGAACCCGCCCAACTCCGGCTTGTCGAGCCCGGGCACGCCCGATCCGGGGTCGAGCAGGTCCATCTCGCGGAATCCGACGCGAGGATCGACGGGCTTGGGCACCAGCAGCCGTACGAGCGCCTCGAAGTCCCCGGTGTCACCGGTCCGGAAGAACCAGCGGTGGTAGTAGGGAAACGACTGGCCCTCGGGGCGGCCGGCCGGATCCCACGCCGACTTCGTCGCCTCGACGTCGGCGAGGTCGAGGTTGAGTCCGGCGCGCCGGCCGGCCTCGAAGGTGGGCATCAGGAAGGCGTGGTAGGCCTTGTCGGCTTCGAGGTGCCGCGGACACACGATGCGCGAGTAGGCCAGGTCCGGGTTCTCGTTCATCACGTCGAGGAATCTGGGCATGACCGCCGCCATGTTCTTCGACACGAACTCGGTGTCGTCGGCCGCCAGGCTGCGGTTGACATGCACGTGAGCCCACGCCCACAGCTCGTCGGCCTTGGGAAACGGTTCGAGGGTCGACACGTTGACGTAGGGCAGTGGGCGGTCCTTGACGTCGGGGCCGTCGTCGAACTCCCCCTCCTCCAGCACGATCAGCGACAGCCACGGGCGCAGCCGCCCGGTGGCGGCGTCCGGCGCCGCGGGCGTGTACCGCCATGGCAGGTCCTCGTCGTAGAACTCCATGGCCGCGAGGTAGTTCGGTTCGAAGTTGGTGACCCAGTCGCGCGGCTCGACCCGGACGATGGCGCGCTGGTCGACGCCAACGATGTCGCCGGGCCCGAACAGCGCCACCGGCTGGTCGAGGGTGGCGACGGTATCCGTCCCACCGGTGACCTTGTCGCCCTTCACCGCCAGTCTCACGTCGACCTTGGCCCGGACCTTGACGGCAGGGTCGAAGTCGAGGGCCTGGATCTCATTGGCCAGGCCAAGGCGCAACCAAGGGAGGAACGAGTACGTTCCCAGTGGCGACGTCATGCCGGAACCACCTCGAAGGTCGGGATCACATGGATCGTGTCGGCCAGCGACGGATCGGCTGCCACCTGGCTGTTCAGGTACTCCCGCGCGCCGGCCTCGCTGTGGAAAACCGCCGCGTCGGCGTTGAACGCCGTGTTGTCGGCCTGGTGGACGACGCTGTACGTCTCACCCTGGACGTCGAACTTCTCCGTGAAGGGCTGCAGCCTGCCCTTGACCGCCTGGGACAACTCGCTCTTGGACACCGCGGCGCCGTTCAGGAAGAAGTCGAACAGCACTCCGAAGAACCCCCGGAAGCGCCTGGCGAACCGCTTGTAGTTGGAGTCGATGACGATCTCCTCGTACCGCACGACACGGCGCACCATGACGGCCGAGCGAGCCTCTGTGCCGGCGGCGGACAGGTCGATGCCCGACCGCTCGGGCGCGAAGGCCGGTTTGGACAGCTTGTCGGCGTCGGAGAAGTTCTGGAACTGAGCTGGGGCGAACTGCTCGAAGGCGTCGCCCTTCCGTTTCAGCGCTCCACCCGATACATCGATCGACAGCCGGTGGTAGTCGCTCGGCTTCTGTGCGCCCACCCGGTCGAGCGTCAGCCCCAGCGGCAGCGCCCGCTGGGAGAAACGGAGCACTCCGACCGGGTGGAGCACGAGTGCCGGCTCCGTTTCGGGGATGCTCCGCGGTGTCACGAGCAGGTTCACCCCGGTCGGCGGGATCGCCCGCCAGTTCTCGATCTTGTCGAACTCCGCCGTGATGATCGGCTTGATCAGGACGGGGGGCATCTCCGTGAGCCGGGGCTCGCCCCAGGTGGTCTCGAAGTCGACGTCGATGTCCCAGAACAGGAGCGAGATCGAGCCGTGCCCCTTCACATGCCACGGGGTCGGTCCGTCCAGAGATCCCCTGACACGCACCGAGAACAGCCCGATGCCGAGGACCTTCACCGAGAACGAGGCCGCGATGTCGATGACGAAGTGGAAGGGGGAGAACTGGAACAGGGCGTCGAAGGCCATATGGCCCTCCACGCTGAGGCCACTGACGCCGAAGAAGACCTCTGCCTGGGCACCGAACTGCACCGTGTTGGAGGTGACGGCGAAGTAGCCCTCGATGCGCACCCGCGCCATCGGTGAGTTCACCAGGCTGACCGCGATGCGCTTGGGGCTGGGGAAGGGCAGCGGAGGGGGCGCGAACCGGGGGTGGAAGCCGCCGACGCTGACGACGAAGTTGGCGTCGGCGCCGAAGGCGACCAGAAGTCCCATCTCGCCGTCGATGGTCAGGAACGCGATGCGTGACTCGAACAGCGAGGCGAAGAACCACACGCGTTTCTTGTCGAACTCGACGGCCCCGACGAAGTTGACCTGGAGCACGATCACAGCGACGTCGTCCGCGGGGATGGCGATCTTGACCATCCCGACGACGGCGATGTTGCCCGGGATCTCCATGACGATCCCGAGCGAGATGCTGGCCAGCGTCGGGGTGCCCCAGCCGACTTTGAGCATCGGGCCGATCAGGAACGTGCCTTGTCGCTGCGGGAAGAATGTGCGCAGATCGCTGATGATCTTCGGGGCGTTGGCGATGATGTCGTGGGGGAACATCACCGACTCGATGGCTCCGGTACGGACGCCGTCGGCCAGGGCCTGAAGGTTCATCGTCCGGTTCAGTCCGATCAGACCACCGACGGAGGACAGGGTGAAGCCGAGGCCGAGTTGGAACCCGCTGCCGAACTCGACGGACATGACGATCAGCAGTGAGAAGCCCTTGCCGCCGTCGGGCAGCTTGGTGGTGATGATGCCGATCGCCTTGATCGTCACCACGTCCAGGAGCGCCAGTTCGAGGGCGCCGGCGTACTCACCGCGGTCGGGGTCGATGAACAGGTAGCCGCCGCCCCTCACCACGCCGACGTCGAGCGAAAGACCGACGCCCTTCGGCGGCTGGAAGGCGAACGTCAGGTCGACAGGGCCGAGGTTGCCGTCCCGGGCGGGAGGGAACGCGAACAGGGCGCGCACGCCGACGTCTTCGACAGCGGCGGCCAGCGGTCCGAGCCGGGCGGTGAGCCCTGTCGCCGCGCTGACGTTCAGGCCGTTTCCCTTGAACTCGGCCTCCAGGCTGAGGTGGTTGAGGTCGATCGGCCCCAGACTCAGGTGCAACGGCAGGCGGATGACCAGTCCGGACGCGCCCTTGAAGTAGATGCCGCCGACGTTGGACAGCCCCAACCCCAAGGAGAATCCGGCCTGGACGCCGGCACCGCCGACCACCTTCGACACGAACCCGTCCGCCGCGCCCGTACCGAATGCGAACAGGGCGTCCTTCACATCGGTTTCGACGAAGACGCGGACGTCCGAGAGCTTCTCGAGGCCGACGCTCAACTCCGCTGAGCCGAGCTGGAAGGTGGCGCCGAGCGGCAGCCCGAGCGCGAGGACCGGGCCCGGACTGGCCTGATCGCTCGGCTTGAGGGTCAGCTTCAGGCCGAACTGCAGGGCATCGAGCGGCGACGAGCCGCCGGTTCCGACGACGCCCCCGACGAAGCGCGGCGGTCCGTCGACATCGACGGTCACTCCGAGGTTGTCGCCGAGTGACGCCGCACTGGTGACCGACAACGTCCACGAGTCGCCCAACGGGATGTTCAGCTCGCCGCCGAAGCGGATCGCGACACCCAGCCCGGTCCGCTTGTGCGTGGCGGGGTCGATCCTGGGATACAGCTCCAGGCCGAGATCGACGTTCGGGTCGCGAACGAGCGGGAAGCGCAGGGCCGTCAGCTCGTCGAAGAGGTCCTGCGTGGTGAGGTCCTGACCGTCGTTGAGCTTCTCCAGCAGGTCGGGGTCCGGCACGACATAGGTGGCGGGCAGCCCGATTCCGACGGCGAGCACACGCAGGAAGAACACGAACCGCTCGTAGAGGAACTCGTCCGGCTCGCAGACCGTCTCCTTGAGGGCTCGGACTGGATCCGAGAAGAGGAGAGACAGACGGTTCCAGTGCACAGTCCGCCGTCGATGCGGACTCTCGTGCGCGTTCGCCGGGTCCCTGTCCTCGAGTTCGATGATTCCGACGACCAGCAGGGCCGCGTAGAGGGTCGGGAAGCTTCCTTCCACGAACCGGGCGACAAGGTGGTCGACGATCCTGGTGCCGATCTGCGCCAGGATGTCGGTGTCCGACAGGAGGGGCGTGCCGGCGAAGTTCGCCTGGATCTCGGCACCGAAGGCGCCGGCCGCCTTCGCGATCTGTGAGCCCGCTGCGAGGAGTTCACCGAGCGCGGCGACGGTCAGAACTTCGTCACCGTCCTCGAGAGCGCTGAGCAGGTGCTCGATCCCGTCGGTGAGCCGGCCGATGCCGTCACCGAACGATGTGAAGGCGGTGACCTCGCTCGGCGCGATGTAGCCGAGCTCTTCAAGGAACCCCGCTGCCTGCTCGGGGCTGTCCGCCGCCTCGACCAGCGGCAGGACGAACTTCGTCACCAGTTCCAGATACGGGGCGAAGGCGTCGTCATCCATCACATGGCACCGTTGGTCCGCAGGAACGACAGGTAGGCGGCGGAGGCGTCCGTCCTCGGGCGCGTCGTCAGGATCTCCTCCTTCGTCGGGTTCGGTTTGGCGAACGGCGACTCGAAGAGCTCGTCGATCGTGAGCGGCTTGAAGGTGAGCTTGCCCTTCACCCGGGTGAACAGCTCGTAGTGCTTGGCCGCGTTCGTGGACCGGTCCTGGTAGAGGATCTTCCAGTCCGTCGGCTCGAACTGGGCGGTGCCACCCGGATTCGGCCCCAGGCGTTCGAACGAGATGGACTCGAGAAGGTTGCCTGCCGAGATGATCTCAATGATCTTGCGTGGCTTTGTGATAGCGAAGAGATTCTCGGTGGGTGAGTAGGCGATGGCGAATCCCGTCTCGCTGATCTCCGGCTTCGAATTCGCCTTTGTCGGAGCCTTCTGGAAGTTCCGGTACCGAAATCCCACGTCGAACTGATGGAGTTCCAGCGCGACCACGGTCCCATCCGGCTTCGTCCGCGTCGTGCTGTCCGAGAGCGATGGCGCGGGGGTCCCGTTCTCCTTGGAGTTGAGGAAGATCGCCGCGATGCGGAACGAGCGGTGCAGCTGGGTCTGCAACTCCGCGAGGAAGTCGTCGTAAAAGTCGTAGACGGTTCCTTCCTTCCCGTGACCGCCGAAGAAGATTCCCTTGCGGGAACGAACCCCGCGATCCCCGCAGCCGTACACAAGGCTGTGCTCACCGGTCCACGATCCGTTGGGCTTGAACACCTTGTAGAGCGGGTGGTTGAAGATATAGGCGTGATCGCCCACCTGGAGATCACCGACGAGCGCCGGAACCCGCTCGAACAGGCCCTCGGCGCCGGTGTCCAGGATCATGCTCTCCGGCGTCTCCCGGGTCGCGGAGTGGATGCCGAGACTCTTCGGTCCGCGCGAGTCGACCTTCTTCAGCAGCTTCGGCGCGTCCTTCGCCTCGACGAGCGTGTCCAGCAGTACCGCGCCACACGCCAGGCCGCAGTCGACGAGGTTGCCGTCACATGCGCTCGCCTTGGCGGTGAAGACCTTGGCGATGGCCCGTACATGGTCGGGGTCGCCGCTTGCCGGGCGTTTGAGCAGGAAGTGGTAGATGCCCGGCGGAGGGTTTTTCGATCCGCCGAGCGGTTCCCAGAAGGGCTGGGCGTCGGTGTTCAGCCGCCAGATGCCCTGTGCCGACGGGCAGCGGTCGACATAGCGGAAGTAGCCCTGCGAGTTGCGGTTGACGAAGAAATCCATGCGGGTCACGCCGCGCAGCCGCCTGCGGGCGATCCAGAGAAGCATGTCCTGGTTGGCCGGTTCGATCAGCGTCGGATTGGACGCGATGATGCCGTACAGGATTTCGATCCGTCGCCTCGACTGGATCTTCGCCAACGACGAGCCGAGTTTCACCCCGATGGCGTAGTCCTGCTTGGCTTTCACCACTGCATTGCTCTTGGTGACGACGTCGGTCGCTCTGCTTGTGATCGCCGCATCGCCCGGCGTCGGAATTTCGGCCTCCATTTTACGGATCAGCCGATCGACGAACCACGCGCGACCCTCGGCGGCGTAGTTCCTGTGAAAATTCGCGGCGACCGCGAGCTTCTTAATCAACGCCTTCTTGGCTGCGGCGTCCATCCGGCCAGCTTGGCAGCCGCAACGAGCCAGGACAAGCGAAGGCGCGGCATGTGAAATCTCTTGTCCAGCGCTGGGCGTCGCAGGGGTCGGTGCGGACGGCGATCTTCCGGAGGGCGTGGTCCGGGTACGGCGGTGCTCCACTGTCCGCTCCCGACTCGCCGCCCCTGCCGCTCACACCGCGGGGACGCGTGCGCTGAACACCGTGTTCACAACTGTGGCGGCTTCAGTGACGTGAGGTCCGGGAGCCGGTGTGGATGGAAGGAGGCGAGGCCGGCGCCCGCGAGCCACCAGCCGCGGTGGACGAGGGCCCGGCACAGGGGTTCCTCCAGCCGGTCGAAGACCGTGGGCACGAGGGACAGGTCGCGGCTGGCGTGGGTGCGGTGCTCGGTGAAGGTGTCCCGCCACTCGTTCAGGCGCCCGGAGCCGTTGCCGGGGAAGTCGGTTGCCAGGCCCACCAGCACACCCCTGCGGGCGCCCGGCGGCAACTCCTCGTCGAGGCCCACGGACCGACCGCGCTGGAAGCGCTCGACGATCAACCGCGTGCGCAGCGCCGTGCTTTGGCGGTACAGCAGGGAGTTCGCGCGCGCGAGATCACGGACGACGGGGATGCCGCCGTACGCTCCGGGGCGCAGCAGACCCCCGGCGTTGAGGACGAGCAGGAAGACGTCACGGTAGTGCTCGCTGTCGATGGCCTCCGAGCCGGTGTTGTCGTAGGTGCCGCCGTCCAGGAGGGCGGGGGCGACGGTGGCGCAGGGGAAGCGCGCGTTCTTGAGGACCAGCGGGGGGAAGGCTCCGGGGACCGCGGCCGAGGCGGCGACGGCGAGGCTCAGCTTCAGCCCCGTGTCGGCCGTGGCAGCCAGGCCGATCGTGTAGTCGCCCAACACATCGCGTTCGAAGGTGAATCGGGCGCGGGTGGTCAGGTTGCCCGCGTTGAGTATCCAGCGGACGTCCGGGTCCAGATCGGGTAGCGCCGTGCCGTGGAAGAACCACTCGTCGAGGCGCCGGGCGAGCAGCTCGGTGCGGGCCATCGGGCCCAGCGTGCGCCACAGCCCACGCAGGATCGCCTTCTTGAGCGAGTGGGAGCCGACCTTGGTGACGGCCGGGTCGATGAGGAGTTCATCGACGGCCGCGGTGGTGAAGTCCCGTTGCTTCAGATCGGGCCACGCGGTGGCGAGCAGGCCGTTGGCCACCGACCCGCCGGACACCGACGACGCGTATCTCAGCCCTGACAGCATCCCCGCGTCGGCGAGCAGCCGTACGACTCCCAGGGCGGAGAACGTCGCCCGGAAGCCGCCGCCGGAGAAGGTGACGGCGACCGGGTCGGCGGCGGGGAGCGGTTCAGCGGGGCGCAGCGCGTCGCCGCAGGGGTGGGCCTGAAGGCCGGTGCCGAGGGCGGGGGAGTCCACGACCCACCCCATCCTGTGGGCGTTCATGCCTCATCACCGACCCTGATGACGAGCGCGGAGTCCGCGGGGGACCGGACGCTCACCTCGAACTTCCTGTTGTTGTGCAGGTCGTCGAGGGTGCTCATGGCGAAGCCGATCTTGTTGGTGAGATGGATGGTGTATTTGTCGCCCGGGTCCCTCGACTCGACGAGCATGCGCAGGGTGTCCTCGCTGGGATGATGGTGTTTCACCCCGTCGGCCGAGATCACGTAATGGTCGGCGTGGATGTTCTCGAAGAGGTCGCGCTTCACGTTCCGGATGCTGCCGTGGTGCGGAAGCTTCAGCAGGTCGACATGGAGTGGTCCCGCGCCGTCGAGCAGCCCGGTGGTGCGCAGTCCGGCGAGGATGTGGTCGCCCCTGGCGTCTCCGGTGAGCAGTGCGGTCCGGCCGTGGTGCGTGAGCAGCAGGACGATGCTGGAGAGGTTCGGTATGGAGTCGTCCGAATAGGCCGCGGAGATGACCGTTGGGTCCTGGAGTTCGCGTGCCTCGCGCCAGTGCTTTCTCAGCTCCTCCATGGCGGTGGCGTCTGGGGCCACCACCGTGACCTGCAGTTGGTGCAGCGTCGTCTGCTTGCCCTCGATGAGCGGTCCGTCGAAGGAGGGATTGCTCGCAAGGCCCAGTCCGGCCGCCGCGTCCCGGATGGCGCGCCCTTGGTTGTAGCTGGACTTGACGGCGCCGCTCTCCTCACCGGCGCGGTCGACGATCTCCTGGGTCGAGGCGCTCAGCCCCGGCTCGACGTGATCCACCAGTTCGTCCACGGAGTTGAACCAGATGCTCTGCACGGCGAAGGGATCGGAATCCTGGTCGGCCCTGGCGCGCTGGATCTGGCGGAGCAGCTTGAGGAGTCCGGCCGTGTGGTCGTCGTCGACGTGGGAGACGCAGACGACGTCGATCCTCGGTATCCCCCGGGAATCCGGCGGCAGTTGTGCCAAGCGGTCCCGCAGCGACTCCTCGTAGACCTGGCCCGGTCCGCCGTCGACGAGCATGACCCGCCCGGCCTGCGGTCCCCAGCGGACCAGGAAGGAGTCTCCGTGGCGGGCGTTGAGGAAGTCGAAGGCGAACATGGCGCGCTCCTTTCGGACCTCGGCCGTGGGCTCAGACGGACTGCATCGCCCGCAGGACATCGACCAGCCCGGCGCCCTGGAAGTGCCGCTCCCGGCCCAGATCGGTCGCCGTCTCGCACAGGATCTGCTTCACCCGTTCCGGACTGCCCAGCAGTTCCCTGTTGCGGGCCAGCAGCATCGCGGCGGCTCCGCTGACATGCGCTGCCGCCTGGCTCGTGCCGTGTAGTGCGGCGATGCCCTCGTCGGGAATGGGGCCGTCGATGTCCTCACCCGGCGCGAGGAGATCGGGCTTGGGCCTGCCGTCGCCGGTGGGGCCGCGACTGGAGAAGTAGCTGACGCCGTGGCGGTAGGGATTGCTGCGGTGGGTGGAGCCGACCGTGATGACGGACTCCGTGTTCCCGGGGTCGGAGATGCTGGTCCCGCGATAGTCCTTGCCCAAGGTGCGTACGGCACCCGCGTATCCGGAGTTCCCGGCCGCGGCGACGACCACCACTCCCGAGCGGACGAGCCGGTCGCACTCGATACACACGGGCGTCCACCCGGTCGAGTGGCTTGCCACATCATGCGGCACGGAGAGGCTGAGATTGACCCCGGCGATGACGAACCGTCCCGCCTGGTCGTTGATGTGCCGGATGGCCTGCAACGCCGTGACGATGGAGAACTCGTCCCCCGTCCCCTTGTCGTCGAGGACCCGGAAGTCGTAGAGCTGGATCCTCGGGCAGATGCCCCGGAACACGTCCTTGGAACGCGGCCACCAGGCGCCGATGATCCCGGCGACATGGGTTCCATGCGGGTCGGCCGGAGTGGTGTACGGCTGGCGGCGCATGATCTCGGACGGCTGTGTGGTGGGGAGGGCGATCTCGACGTACGGCAGGGCCTGGGGCCAGTCGATCCGGCCGTCGGCGAGCGCGTCCAGTGGGAGCACCCCCCGTACGCCGACGAAATTGAAAGCACGAAGGATGCGTGATCCGCGCGGCACCGGCTGAGGCCTTGCCGCGGTGTCCCAGTCGGAGAAGGCGGGGTGGCCGGCGTCGATGCCGCTGTCGAGCACGGCCCAGCCGATCGAGCCGCAATCCACGGAGAAGACCTGTTCAGCGGCGTCGGCTTTGATGGTGGCCCTGGAGCGCACGACCGCTGAGGACGCCTGGCGGTTGGCCGTGACGGTGATGATCGGATAGCGCTGCCTGCGATCGATGACACCTCTCGCCGCGTTGTTCGGCGGCTCTGTGTCCGATGGCACCGGATGAACGCCGTGCAGTAGCTCGGCCACCTGGAGGCTGACGGCGGGATCCGTCGCCGGTGTGCCGCGCAGGGCCGGATACGACTCCGCGATGATGGCGGCCAGGAGTTTGAGGAACCACCTGAGATGCCGGTGGCGCTCGTGGCGCCGCTCGTCCGCAACCTCGCCTGCCTGCGGTGCCGTAGGAGGTTCGTCCTGGAGTGTGCTCACGATGCCGATGGTTCCCTGCCGGCGTGCGTCGCGGAGCACTCGGTTGAGGTTGGTCATCGGCAGCAGGCCCTGCACGAGTTCGCGGAGCGTCAACTTGGCCGCGACGAAGTTGCCGGACGCGATCGGCTGGCAGTCGCGCATCATGTCCAGGCTCGTGAAGCGCTGAAGGATCTGCAGGACACCGTATTCCTCGTTGATGGCGAGGATCAGGTCTTCCCTGGACTCCGGCGCGTCTTCGGGGAAGTGGGCGAGCGCCAGCAAGGCGTCGAACCGCACCGGGCAGTCCGTCGCCCACGGAACGGGCCGAAGGCCCTTCCCGTAGAACAGTTCCTCGAGCTTCTTCCGGTCCATCCCGATTCCTTCGTACGGCGATCGGCGCCGGGAGGCAAGGCTCAGGTGCCGGTGTGCAGGGTGATCTCCCAACTGCGCAGGGTTCCGGCCACGTGCGTGGCCGCGTCCGTGATTTTGAGACTCAGTCGGGCTGAACCACGGTTCGACCGTGGCCCTCAGCCAAGTTGGTCCGCGACAGTACTAAGCCGCGGTCAGCTGCCGACGCGGCGGCCCGCTTCTGACATGGAGTTCTTGCATGGCTCCATTCTTGCTTTCCCTCCGATCTCACCGCTCGCCGTCGGATGGCCGAGCTGCATGAGGAGGCAGGTTGCTGCGGGGCGACGGGTCTCTGGGAGAACGGTGGCCGTACTCCAGGTAGGGCCTTTCCTCAGGATGCCTGTCCACTCGTGTACGTCGCCAAGCAGTATCGAAGGAGAGGGTGCCGCCACTGGCCTGTACAAGGCGCCACGCATGCCAACTGGTCCGGGGCGACAGCAGCCACCGCAGTACAAGCGTACTCACCGGCATCCCGCCGTCTGGTAGGCAGAGCGCGGAGCCGCCAGGCTGGTCACGCGTCACCCGCCATGACTGACGACGCGTGCCCGTTGAGTAACGCCTGTGCTTTCAAGGCATGTTGAGGGCGCTGGGCGCTCTCCATGCCCGCGGTCAGCAGCGTGTAGAGCATGCGTTTCTGACTGGGCTCGGGGAAGCTGGCCAGGAATTCGCGTAGCACCTCAAGGGCCTGATGCTCGACCGTCCGCTCGTGCTCGGGCCGGTACCGGGCGAACGTCTCTGCCACTTTGTTCGCGTCGCTGAGAACGGTGGAGAGCTTGGACCAGTCGGCGTCGTCCTGCTCGACCCATCGCACCAACAGGGCAACAGGGTCGGCTAGTTCGGAGGCAACCGCTTCGGCTGCCTGCCGGCGCAGGATGTCGATCACGGCCTGTTGTCTCTGCGCGGACAGCAGAGCGGCGACGGCGGCCTGGTCGTCGGGCGGCAGATCGAGCGCGAGCGAGGCCCGAAACTCGACAGGCGGATCTGTGGACAGCGAGCGCTTGGCGCGTAGGTGTTCCGCGACGACATCCCGCGCTGTGGCGAGATCCGCCGGATCGCACCCCACGGCGACATCGGCCGCCGCCTTCCTGAGAATCCCACGGACGGCCGCTGCGAGCTCCTCGCTCGCGGCCGGATAGGGCGGCTCGGTGAGGACCGCGGCCGTGATGCGGGCGACGAAGCCGATCCCAGGACGCGAACTGCGCAGTCGGACCTCGAAATCGGTCAGGCCGCGCCGTACTGCCCTGCGCATACGGCGGCGCGACCAGGCTGAGGAGGCCACGGATCAGGACTCCACAGGAGCGGACTCGTAGTTGAGGCGCGCCGCCGAAAGGGCCGCAGGCAGCCTGAGGTCCTTGCGCAGCTCGATCACGGCCTCGTCGTTGGCCACGCCGGGTTCGCCGAAGATGAGCGCCGAGATCGGCGTGGAGTACAGGTGCTGTACGACGATCTCGTTGAGGATCTCCGTGACGAGCTCGCGCGACACCTCGGTCGTCTGCCGGAACTGCGCCCAGGCGGTCAGCAGCTCCCGGCACTCCGCGTCGACCCGGTCGTCGGCCAGCGCCACGTTCCAGCCCTGGATGAGCGCCTCTTTGACGTCCTCCTTCTGCTCCGCGGCCGCCAGCATGACCTGCAGCACGTACGGATCGACGCGTGGATCCAGGAGCGAGAGGAAGGCCCGGTGGCCGGCCAGGTGTTTCTTCTCGGTGGCCCACTTGATGACGGTGCTCCATACGCGGGGCAGTTGGCCCTCGCGCGCGGCGATGTCGCGCAGCGCCCGCTGTGCCGCGAGTACGGCGTCATCGGGGCCGGGCCGGTCGAGGATGTGCCGCAGGCGGACGAGGGCCTGGCGCGGGTAGTGGTCGGCGAAGTCGCCCTGGCAGACAAGGGCGACGACGGTCGCCACGGCTTCCGAGGTCTCCTGCGCCGAGTCCAGCAGCAGGGAACGGACCTCGGCGCCCAAGGTATCCGCTTCGGCGGCGACGGTGAGGACGCGAGCGATCAGCTGCAAGTGCTCGGCGCTGGTGTCGCCGTTGTCGATCCAGGCGTGGATCTGCTTGATGACGCGGATGTCGTTCTCCGCGACGGCCAGCTCGACCAGGAGGTCGCCGATGGGGGCGAGCCGATCGGCCCCGGGCCCCTTGGACGACGTGATGGTGTCGAGCCACGTCAGCAACGGCGGGTGGATGTCGGCCCGTTGTTGCCAGAGATGCAGCAGGACGGCACGAGCGTAGCCGCGCTGGTGGTCGAGCGTGACGGTCCGCCCGGTGACCTTTGCGCCCAGGGCCTTGAGCCGAGTGGTCAGATCAGGTCCCGTCAGGATCGTCCGAACGCTGGTCTCCCTCGGCTCATCCAGGAGCATCCTGGATCCGTCCTGGATGGTCAGCGCGTCCTCGTTGTTGAGGAACAGGGTGGAGACGAGCAGCGCGCGGTCCTCCGGCTTGTCCTCCGTCTCGGCGAAGACCTTCTGCACGTCGGACCGCCACTCCTGGAAGGCGCTGAGGGCCGCCTTCAGCCCTTCTGCGGAGTTCACGGCGGAGGCGAGCTTGTCAGCCAGGTGGGCGCCATCCGCTGGACGGCTGTCGTCGGTCAGCAGATGTGCGGCCTCGCCGACCAAGCCTGTCCCGGAGGAAGCCGTGTTCAGCCAACGGAGCCGGTCCGGCCTGCGATGCACGTACTCCAGGTGAGTCCGTGCCACCCGTTGGGCGCAGGGCTTCGTCGTTGCGCGGGCGACGACCCGGGCTAGTGTCCCGGAGGCGGCTTCGGGCCACCCGTGCTCGTCGGCGATCACGACCAGGTACGAGCCCACGTAGAGCAGCTCCTCGGCATAACTCACCAGCTGTTCCGCGAAGTTGCCCACGTTGCGCCAGGAACTGATCTCCGCGGCCACGTCCAGCAGGTACCCCGTGCCTGGCTCGTCGGGCAGTACGGAGATGTCCGGGGAGCGGGGCCTCTCCCAGTCGGGCCGGATCTCCCGAAGGGCCAACGGCCTGCCGGGAGCGGCCTGTTCCTTCTGGGAGATCTCCCACAGGGCTTTGATCCCGGCAGTGCGTTTGCCGTAGCTGGCCGGTCCGGCGACGACGGCCAGCCGGGGCCCGCCGCCGGTCAGGCGGTCGATGGCCTCGCCCGCCGTCCGTACCTCTTCGTCCCGCGAGCTCAGGCCCACCCACGCGAGGCGTACGACGTCGAGATCAGCTTGCGGAATGCCGGTCACGGGCAGCTGCGGTTTGCTCGTCATGGTGACGGAGCCGGCAGCCACGATGATCTTCGAGTTCTGGTTGTTGCCTACGTCCACCCGCAGTGCGGGCGCCGGGGTGGCAGGCGGTGGAGCGAAAGGCGGAACGGAACCGAGTTCGGTCTCCTCGCTCACCGGCCCCCCTCCGGAGTCCGGTAGTGGAAGCCGCCCGAGGCGTTGATGGCACCGCCGGCGATGACGACCTGGCTGTTGGTGTTGCCGTGTACGCTCGTCCGCGCCCCGGAGCCCTCGTCTGCCGCCTGGACCTGGTCAGCCAGGTTCCGTAGCTCCTGTGCCGCGTCCGGATGCTTCTGCAGGAACGCCGCCAACTGGATCATCAGCTGGCCGCGCAGCTCCTCCTCCACCGAAGCCCGTTCGCTCTCCGCGCTGCCGACGAGCCGCTGCCGCGCTGTGTCGATGAGCCGCAGTTCCTGCTCGGCGCTCTCCTCACCACCCCGTCGGAAGAAGCGAGCTACCGAGTCCCGTACGGACTCCCAGGTGCTCTTGACCATCTCAGTGACAAGGGCGGCAGCCCCCACGCCCGCGACCTGCATGATGTCCAACGCGTCCCCCATGGTCGTTTCCCCTGCCCCGTGAGGTGCGCAGGGGTCGGCGGCATATTCGACACATCAGGGTGGATGTCGGCATGGAGGTCGGCAATCGAAAATATTTGCCACATACCGGAATGAGTAATTATCAAGCGCGCAAATCTGGCCGGTTTGGATCCGAGGTGCGAAGTGCCGGGCCCGGCAGTCCTCCGTAAAGCCCAGGATGGGCAGTAGTTCATGCTTCAGCTACGGCGCAACTTGGCCAAAGCGCCACTTTGGGTGATTGTCCGGAACTGGGTAGAGCGTGCTGGTGTGGGTGCTGTGAATCCGGTACACGTCCGGTGCCGGAGGGGCGCACCGGGGCCTCGGTGGTCCAGGTCAGGCGAGCAGGCCCTTCTCGTTCAGCTTGTTCACCCAGTCCTGGTAGGCATTGAGCACCGACTTCGCCGCCTGGGAGTTCTCCTTGAGGGTCTCGTAGTAGCGCGCGGGATCCGTTCGCTTCCACTCCGGTGGAACCTCGAAGTACGTGAGTGGGCCGTCCATCGGAGTGTGCAGTCCGCCGAACACGTTGCTGAGTTCGCGGACGGCGTTTGTGAAGTCCTCCGTGGCTGCGGCCAGTTCGGGGTCGCGGAAGCGCAGAACTTCACCTTCCAGGGCCTCGGTGGCGTCGTGGACCGCGTCGCTGACTGCTGCCGGGATGCGGTGGAATGGGCCGCCGTTACGAAGATGCTTGATCCACGGGGCGTCCAGCGGGACCAACTGCAACAGACGTGCAGCGGTCGTCTGATCGGCGGTGGCAGTCGCCGACGGCCTCGGTGTCCCGTTGCTGCTTGACCAGCCCAGGGCCAGCAGCCGTTGCAACTCGGCTGGCTTGAGCCACGAGGTGTCGTCCCCGGACCGGACCGGGACAGCCACGCCCTCGCGCCCCTTGGGGTCCGTGGCCGGCACCACGAACGGCTTGTCCGATGAGGGCTGCGGCGGTATATGAATCACGAGAACACCGCTGTCCTCCCCGCAAGGGACCCATTCGATGTGGAGTTCGCGCACGGGAGGCCGCACCTGTTCCGTAAGGATCTTGCGGTGGCGGCCCGGGTCTGTGAGCCGCTGAGGAACCGGCTTGAGCTCACTGATGATCTCCCGCCCCTCCACCAGCTCGGTCCGCAGGCCGATCAGCAGCAGGCCGCCTTGAGCATTGGCCATCGCGGCCACGTCCTTGCACAGTTCGGCGCGAGGGCCGGGCTGATCAAGGGCATAGATCGAGCTCTTCACGTCGAGCCATGAAGTTTCGGGCAGGCCGAGAAGGCTGTCCCACTGTCCTTGGAGAACTGCCTGGTGGACGGTCGCGAGATCGGTCATCGGCCCAGTATCGGGGGTGCCAGCGAATCCGCCGCGGGTGGTCGGCGAAGGCAAACCTTCGGACGCTTCCGATCTGGGGATCTTGTATGTCTCCATTCTGCTGATTCGAGGCTGGCTGGCGTCGTGCTTCTGCTGCCCGAGCGCATGCCCATCGCACAAGAGGCGAGGTCGTCCCACATGCAGCGATCGAACGAATGTGCGACCCTTGAGTTATGGTGATGACCTCACGGGATGAGGCGGACAGAGGGGGCTTGTGGGTACCAGGAGGTGTGTATGTCGTTTACGCACCTCCATGTCGCCAGCGGCTACTCGTTGCGCTACGGGGCCAGCCATCCGCATGCGCTTGTGGAGCGGGCGGCGGAACGTGGACTGGATGCTCTGGCGCTGACCGACAGGGACTCCCTTGCCGGCGCCGTGCGCTTTGCGAAGGCGTGCGAGCGAGCTGGGGTGCGACCGCTGTTCGGTACTGATCTGGCAGTTCCCGGCGTGCCGGGGTCCCGGTTGCCTGGGACGGAGCGGCAGCGCACTCCGGCCAAGGGGGGTGCCTTCGTGACGGAAGCACCCTTCCGGGCGGTGTTCCTGGCTCGGTCCGCATCCGGCTGGGCCGAGCTGTGCCGCCTGGTATCGACTACGTCGGCCGAGGGAATCCGCTGGGAGGACCTGACCGGCGGGAGCGACGGGATGCTCGTGCTGCTCGGGGCGGGTTCCGAGGTAGGTCGCGCGCTGGCGTCGGGGCGGCCGGATCGAGCGGCGCTGCTGCTGGAGCCATGGCGGGAGCGGTTCGGGGAGGCGCTGCGGCTGGAGGTGATCTGCCACGGTCGGCCGGGCACCGGACCGGGGTCGCTGCGCCTGGCCGCACGGATGGCGGGCTTCGCCGTCGAGCAGCAGGTGGAGGCCGTTCTCAGCAACAGCGTGCGATATGCCGACCCGCACCAGCGGGAGGTCGCCGACATCCTGGATTCCGCACGTCTGCTGGTGCCGATCGACAGCCGGGACGCGGCACGGCTGGACAGCGGGCAGCGATGGCTGAAGGACGCCGGAGAGATGGAACGGATGGCCGGGCAGGTCGCCGAGGCGATGGGCGGACGCGGGGCTGAGGCACAGCAGCTACTGAAAGCGACCGAGGAAACGGCGGCGGCCTGCGTGGTCGATCCGGGCGAGGCGTTCGGACTGGGGCGGCTGAATCTGCCGGAGCCCGATTTGGTGGGTGCCACTGCGGAGTCGGCCGACCGAGTACTGGCCGAACGGTGCGCGGCGGGCATGATGAACCGCGGCTATCACCGGGAAGTAGCGCGGTGGGACCGGCTGGAGGATGAACTTCGGATCATCGCCGGACACCGCTTCGCCGGCTACTTCCTGACCGTCGCCGAGGTCGCGACGGAGGCCAAGAAGCTGGGCATCCGGGTCGCGGCGCGTGGCTCAGGAGTCGGGTCGCTGGTCACTCACCTGCTGGGGATCAGCCCGGTCGACCCGGTGGCGCACGGCCTGGTCATGGAGCGGTTCTTGTCCGCGCGGCGATCCGCGTTGCCCGACATCGACCTGGACGTGGAGTCGGCTCGGAGGCTCGAGATCTATCAGGCGGTACACGAGAGATTCGGGGCGGCGAGAGTGGCGACGCTTGCGGTGTACAAGACGTACCGGGTGCGTGGGGCGATCGAGGACGTGGCGCGGGCGCGGGGCTTGGACCCTGATCGGGCTGCTGAGCTATCCAAGGCGTTTCCTCACATCCGGGCCCGGGATGCGCGGGCGGCGCTGACCGAACTGCCGGAGCTCCGCGAAGTCGCCGGAGAGGATCACGGCCGGTTGTGGGAGCTGGTGGAAATGCTGGACGGTCTGCCGCACGAGGCCGCCATGCACCCGTGTGGACTCCTGGTGTCCAACGCCGGGCTGCTCGCGCGCACTCCGGTGATGCCGACCACCGTTGAGGGCATCGCCATGGCCCAGTTCGACAAGGAGGACATCGAGGACACCGGCCATCCGAAGATCGACATCATCGGCGTGCGGATGCAGTCAGCGCTCGCCCACGCCGTCGCCGAGATCGAGCGGGCCACCGGCGAGCACCTCGACCTGGACGACCCGGCGCAGGTGCCGCCCGACGATCCGGCAACTTACGACCTGATCACATCCGGTGACACCTTGGGCACGTTCCAGCTCGAAAGCCCAGGCCAACGCGAGCTGGTCAGAAATCTGCGGCCACGGTCGTTCCTCGACTTGATCATCGACATCAGCCTGTTCCGGCCGGGCCCTGTGGCCGCGAACATGGTGAGCCCGATGATCGAGGCCCGCGACGGCCGGACCCGGGCCCGCTATCCACATCCGCACCTGAAGCCGATCCTGGAGGAGACCAAAGGGCAGGTGGTCTTCCATGAACAGGTCATCGCGATCATGACCACGATGACCGGCTGCGACCGTGGAATGGCCGATGAGGCCCGCCGGGCACTGTCCGAACCGGACCGACGCGGCCGCATGCGGGCCTGGTTCGCCGCTGAGGCCCGCGTACGCGGTTACCAGGCGCAGGTCATCCGAGAGGTATGGGAGATCCTGGAAAGCTTCGGAAGTTTCGGCTTCGCGAAAGCGCACGCAGCGGCATTCGCGCAGCCTGCGTACCAGTCCAGCTGGCTCAAGGCTCACCGGATGGCGGCTTTGCTGGCCGGACTGCTCACCCACGATCCGGGGATGTACCACAAGCGAGTCCTGGCCGCGGATGCCCGTCGGCATGGGGTCCCTCTCCTGCTGCCTGACATCAACCACTCGCAGTCCGCACACATAATCGAACTGGTGTCTGGTAAGTGGGGAGTTCGGGTCGGTCTGTCCCAAGTGCGCGGCATCACCGAGGCCGAGGCCGAGCGCATCACCGGCGCGCAGCCCTACACCTCGCTGGGCGACTTCTGGCAGCGCGCCCGGCCCAGCCGCCCGCTGGCCGAACGCCTGGCCCAGGTCGGGGCGATGGACGCCTTCGGGCCTCGGCGCGAGTTGCTGCTGCAGATCGCCGAGCTTCACCGATCCACCCGAGGTCACGACTCCATCTCCGGGCAACTCCCTATGGACAACGACCTCGACATGTCGGGGGATGGCAGCAGTACGGCGGGACTGCCGGTCATGAGTACCTCCGAACAACTCGCCGCGGAACTCGACGTGCTCGGCATGGACATCTCCCGGCACCTGCTGGAAGATCACCGGTCCTTGCTGACCGACATCGGTGCGACTCCCGCCGCCGACCTGCCGAACCTGCGGCATGGCACCCCTGTCCTGGTCGCCGGCGTCAAGGTCGCCACCCAGACCCCGCCAGTCCGCTCCGGCAAGCGCGTCATCTTCGCCACCCTCGACGATCCCAGCGGCCTGTCCGACCTGGCATTCTTCGAGGACAGCCACGCACGCTGCGCCCACACGGTCTTCCACAGCAGCCTGTTGCTGGTGCGCGGGACGGTAGCCCGGCGTCCACCGCGTGCCCTCAGCATCACCGGCATTGCCGCCTGGGACCTGGCCGAACTTATCGACCTGTATCGCGACGGAGGCCCGGCCGCTGTCGCCGATCGCCTCGCCCGCCCGGCGGCCACCGCCGGTCCAGCCACCGCACGCCGGACCATCACCCAGCCCACTGGTTACGAACTGCACCCCTGGGCCGACCTGAAGCCCCCCGGCGCCCCGGCCATCAACGGAAGGACCTTCCACCACTCCAGCCCTGGAAGCGCCGGGTGACCACGATGATCCTCTACGTCCACTTCGGCTCATGTCGCGAAGAAACGTTTCTTCAACTTCTGGGAATGCTCGGCGAGATCACCCCGGTCGTGCAGGGGCTTCCACCCGACGCCGCATTCGCCGACGTGTCGGGGAGCATGCGGTACTTCGACCGCGACGCCACCGGACTCGCGGCCCTGATCCGTATGCGTGCCGCCGCAGGCTTCGACGCCGACTGCACGATCGGCGTCGCCCCCAACCCGCTGCTCGCCCAACTGGCCGCCAACCGTGGAGCACCTGGCACGATCCGCACCATCCCCGACACCCCTCAGAACATCGTCGCCTTCCTCGCCGGCCTGTCGGCCGCAGCCCTGCCAGGAGTAGGGCCGACGACCGTACGCACCTTGGCCTCCTACGGCCTGACCACCCTCGACACGATCGCGAGCACCCCGCTATCCACACTCCAACGCATCCTGGGCACGGCTGCCGGACGGCAGTTGCACCAGCGGGCGGCCGGTATCGACCCCACCCGTGTCACCCCCGGTGCCCTGCCTCGCTCCCTCTGCGCGGAGCACCGCTTCGGGCGGGACGAACTCAACCCCGACCAGCAGCGTCGTGTCCTGTCCCACCTGGTCGAACGCCTTGGCACCCAACTCCGCAGCGAACAACAGGTCTGTCGATCCCTGAGCCTGACCGTCCGATACGCCGATCATTCGACGACCACACGCAACCGCACCTTGCCGGAGCCCACCGCGCACAGCCCACAACTACGCCTTGCCGCCTACGCGTTGTACGCCACCCTCGGCTTCCAGCGAGCCAGGGTCCGGGGCATCGCCCTGCGGGCGGACGATCTGTTCGACGAGAACTCGGCCACCCGACAACTCACCTTCGGCACCAACGACGACAAGACCCGCCGGATCGAGGCCGCAGCTGACAGAGCTCGGGCCCGCTTCGGTCCCAACGTGGTGCGGCCTGCCAGCACGGCGGGACTGACCTGACCCTTTCGGGATGACGACAGCACCGGACAGGAACCGAGACCTATCGCGAAGCCGTCCCTCCGAGTCAGATCACTGGCTTGCCCATTCGTCGGTCTTCCTGTCGATGTCGATCGCTCCGGCCTCGACCAAGGAGTCCAGGAGATCCAGGGTGCGCTCACGCTCCGAGCTTCCTGCACGAGTACTGGCATAGAGGGAGAGAACGACATCGGCTACTTCAAAGGCGATCGCGGAGTCGCGTGTGCTGATGTCTCCCACAGTCCGATTGCCGGCGCCCAGCCAGGTTTCGCACAGTGACAGAGCCGCGGCAACCGGCAGCTCCGCACCCGCCTGGTCGAGTGCGTGGAAGACCTTCTGCGGGAAATCCGCAAACGCCGATGTCGGCACCAGAGCCGCCAGGAGCCGCTCGCGCCTGACCAGCGATCCGCCTCCTATATGGCGTACGAACCCGATTGCTGCTTTGCGCACAGCCTGATCTTCATCGTCGAGCAGGCGTACGAGTAGCCCCTCATCTGCGCTCACTCCGGCATCCTGGGCACGGGATGCCGGAGGCAGATCCTCGACGCGCACGGCCAGAGCTTCGGCCACTCCGCTGCGTGAAGCCGCATCACCAAGGCTCCGCTCGAACAGATCCTGCGGGTGCGGTCTCCGGTCAGGTTCCAGGAACCCGATGCCCAACAAGACGGCCATCGCGGCAAGCGCACCGCCACGGCGGCGGGCATCAACTGAGTCGGTCTCCAGCATCCGTTGGACGAGGGCAAGTCCCAGATCCGCATCGCTGTGGAGGAGCTGCCAGGCGAGCCGGTCAAGGTACGGTGCGATGAACTGGGCGTCGTCGGCTAGGGCGAGCCAGTTTCGGCTCAGTTCAGAGGCAACGGTCTGATCGGCCAAGTGGACGCGGATCAGGATCACCGGACACCAGATGCGGACTTGGTCTGCGTCATCAACTGCGAGACTGCGGATGGCCGGCAGGAGTGCCTCCAATCGCTCCGCTCGGTGCTCCCCGGGACCAAGCAGTTGCGCAATGCAGAAGGCTGCTGCCCCTCGGTCAGAGTTCAGACCTGCGGTGACGTGTTCCTCACTGAGATCTGGCGTCGCCATCGGACTCGGGTCGACCGCAGTCGTAGCCGTGGCGACAGCCCAGGCGAGTACTCGTTCAGGCAAGTCAGCGCCCGCAAGCTTGTCCAGCAGGGAGCACAGTGGCCGATTGAAGGCTTCGCCTCCCCAGCCCGATACAGCTGCAACCATGTCGACTACCGCTCCGAGTTCCTCCTCGGAGGGTAGATCGAGGGCGCTGACAATTCCCCGGAGGATAACGACGGTGCACTGGTGATTGTGCTGCGGGCCGATACGAGCCGTCACGAATCGGGCAAAACGTACCGGTTCAGAACGGGCAGCCGACTCCAAGGTTCCCAGTTGAACAGGGGATTGGTCATGATTGTCGATTGCTTCGATCCATTGGTCATTGGTAAGCGGTTCCGGTTCCCCTCCGCGGAAGAGGCGCACCCAGGCATCAGAGGTCGTCGGCGCGAGCCCGAACGACTCCGTCAGCCGAGTAAGTCGTTCACGTGCTGATTGGTTAAGCCGGGTACCGATCCGCCGTTCAATGAGGGAGAGCGCCACGAGCTGCTCATGGGCCAGTTGCTGATCTCTGTCGGCGGCAGCGCCGCCTGACCCGGAGGCGGCATCGAGGTCCAGTGACGCATACGGTTCCATGGCCAGAGCCACTGCGCTTTCTCGGACCGAATCTGTCCCCGCATCCGCGAGATGGGCCAGAACCTGTCCCCACGCCCAGGCAACCGTGGAGTTCAGCGGAAGGCCACGCACATCATCTCGTGAAGCCCAGGCCAGAGCAGCCGGGTACAGCTCCGGCGCGCACTGGCTGAAGGCCGAGGCCGCGAGCTGATGAGCCAAAAGGAGATCGGTCGAGGTGCACTGCTCAAGGTAGAGCGTTCCTTCGGCCGGATGCTCGGCGGCAGCCAGCAGCAGCGCCGTCCGCAACCCCTCGACCACTTCCCCTTCCAGATCAGGAGGCAAACCGACGGCCGCACCGATACCCCTGTCCCGTAGCCCTGCGCCGTTTTCATCCGGAATTCCTGCAGGACGCCACCGCACCTCGAAGTCGATCTCGGTGAATTCTGCGAGCAGCGGTTGGGTCAGCTTCTCCAGGAATGCGACTGGATCACGCTCAGCGGCACGCTCGAAGATCCGCAGGCCTGTTCCCTCTCGGGATGGAGAAAATGAATGATCAAAAGCGTTCCGAGCTCCAGAAGCCCTCGCGATCTGTGCCCGTGTTGCAAGCCAGGCGCGCAGAGCGGTCGCGACTGGCGCGGAGGGACGTTCCGCAAGGGTGCTGAGAGCATGAAATCCATCCGATCCGAACAGCGTGACAACAGCGGTACCCAACGCGGTCTGTTCAGAGGTGTTTTCGCTCCTTGCGGTCTCCAGCATAGTCGTGTAGCTGTTCCCGACCGTCATTGCGGTCTCGCAGTAGAGATCTACGGTGGCTTGACCTGCGGTTGAACCGGCGAGGAAAACCGTCCACAGGAGCATGCCTGTCCACGGCACCGCAATGCTTGGGTCACGTGCCACAGGTGCCAGGCCCACGGAGATCTCTTCCGGCGAGACCCGCGCTGATTCCGTCAGCATCCACCGGGTTTGGTCCGGAGTGAACCCGACCAACCCATTGGTATCAGTTCCGGACCGGTCGGCATCACCGTCGAAGCTGGCATTGATGCTGTCCAGCAGACCATGGTTCAGCAGGTGAGGGACGAACCCAGAACTCACCAGAATAGGCATGGCATTTCGAGTTAGAGGGTCGGCGGAGTTGAGAGCAAGGGTGGTGACATGTTCGAACTCGTAAGGCTCCACTGGGGCAAGAGACTTCAGCCATGTCAGTACGGCTGCGCGGATGTGTGATCGATAATTCGGCGCATGTGCGATTACGGCTTCGAGGTCCCCTCTGTATTGGTCCAGGTCGAGCTCGCGTTCCAGGGAAAGGACAGCACGGACCAGGCGTCGGCGCAACAAGTCCTGAGATTTGCCCTGTAGCAGACTGACGACCGAGCCGCTGGCCTGGATGTGCTGCCTCGCGAATGCGTAGTCGAAGTATTCCTCGTGAAAGAAACGTACTCGGCCACGGTCCTCGATCACTACGCCTTCCCCGATGAGTGCGTCCAGCGTGTCCGGACCGGGTTCACCGATGACGCTGCGCGCGGCGGAGAGGGATCCTGTGTCGCTGAGCCTGCGGGCGAACTCAGCGACACCCCGAGCATAATTGTCGACGCCAAGGCGCTGATTGAGTCGTCTGCGCATCTCACCGTCAAACGCGTCAAGCAGCTGCGTCAGTGACGTGGCGCGGGTGATGTCGAACTCTGCTGGGCTGTCGCTGTCAGAGTCGGGGACTGTTTCTGCGAGCAGACGCAGAGCGAACGGACTGCTCAGCAACTTCCGCTGCCTGGCGGACAGTACCGCGGGATCGACTCCCAGCTCCGTCAGGGCTTCGCGGACATGCTCATCGGTGAGCGGGCCGAGGTCGATAACCGTGAAGTCGCCCAACAGGCCTTTGAGCTGGCGGTCGTTGGAAAGGTCGTAGCGACGGCAAGCGACGAGTAGCCGCATGTCCCCACTGGCCCGGGCTGTTTCGAGTACTTCTCGGACTCCACCGAGGGCCGGCTCGCCTTGGCCGCTGAAGCGGGACAGTGCGTCCAGTTGATCAATCACCAGGACACTCGGCTCACCCGCAGCCGCTCGCTCCAGGACCGCGGAAGGAGAGGCGCCGAAGCCAACTGCGTCCTGTGCCCCCAACTGACGTGCCGTATGGGATGCGTCCGTCACATCGAGACGTAGCGCCCCGACGACTACGCCGTCCGCTGCCAGTTGCGCGCATACCTCGGCCAGAGCGGTGGATTTCCCTGCGCCGGGAGCGCCTACCACGACTACACCAGGCCCTCCGGCCGGGTCCTTCAAAGCGTCGACTAGCTGCTCGATCTCAGGACGGGCGATCAGCGAAAGGGCCCGTGGCCTTCGCTGACGTACTCCTTCGATATAGCGCTCATTGACTTGCCGCACGGTGACAACAGAAGAGTGGTCGTACCCCTCGCGAGGTGCGTATCCCTCTTCTTGCAAGGTTGACCAGAGGAACTGAGCTGTCAGCCGGCTTGAGATGTGCTCCAAGAGTAGATCGCCGATGAGTAGCAGGGCATTCTTTGGATCCCCAACTACTTGTGTCTCCAAAGATCCTATCGCCGCATCTTTGAGTGGATGATCATTGATCAAATGGAAGGTAAGGAGTCGAAGCAGGCTATGTACCCCGGAATGGTCCGCTTCCCACGCGTCAATAAGGGTTTCTACGTCTGTTTCCTCGGGCTCTGTGAAGGAGGTCGTCCAGTCCTCCAGGGAAAGGCGGCGGGCTTTGTCCGACAAGTTCTCCAAAGCGCATGACTTGCCCGAAGCGAACACCACCTCGGTTCCCTGCCTCAAATGGCGCTCGAACGGATCCAGCAGGCCTTCTGTCCGAAGGGCATTCAGTGTCCATGTAGAGGCACGGCTGCGCTTGCACTGGTGTACCTGGTCCGGCCCTGATGGCTGACGGCCAAAGAGGCGAAATTCCACTGCTTCGCCAGGGGAGCCTGGAACCTCGACCTGGATGGCGTCGTACTGGCCGCGAAGGACAGGAACCACGCCCCGCCAGATCGTCCACCAGCCTTCGTAGCGGTTGCCCAGTTTGTCGGCAACCCCGCCACCCATGGCCGACACTCGTTTACCTGCCACGGACCTGTTTCCTCCCTGGGACCTTGCAGAGCGCATAACCGAATGAGCGTCTTGCGTCAAGCTTAAATACTGAGGAATCACTCGATCGGGTAAGACTCAAAATGGATTTTGTTTGTGATCCACTGTCTCATCCCGCCGCTCGTCGCGCCCGCCGCTCGTCGCGCCCGCCGGTCGATCGCAAAAGGTTGTGGGGAGGGCGCGTTGGCGGCTCGGGTTGATGTCTCATGAGACATACGGATCGCGAAGAACGTGCGCACGCGGTCGCCTTCGCCGTACCGGCCCTGCAGAGCGCCTGGTTGAAGGCGCACCATCCGGCGTTCCTGCTGGCCGGACTGCTCGAACACGACCCCGGGATGTGGCCCAAGCGCGTCCTCGTCTCCGACGCCCGCCGCCGGGGTGTGCCGGTGCTGCCCGTCGACATCAACCGCTCCAGGGTGAAGCACACCGTGGAGATGACCGAGAAGGAGGAGTGGGGCGTGCGGCTCGCGCTGTCCGGGGTGCGCGGTGTCAGCGAGGAGGAGTGCGCGCGGATCGAGGAGGGGCAGCCGTACGGATCGCTGTCGGAATTCTGGCAGCGGGCCCGTCCCAGCAGACCGGTCGCCGAACGCCTCGCGGAGATCGGTGCGTTGACCTGTCTGCACGACGGCCGTCTCACTCGGCGTGATCTGCTGCTCCAGATCGCCGAGTTGCACCGGCAGTCCCGCAACCGGACCGCGGGGGCCGGTCAACTACCCATGGATACCGGTGCTGTTGGGGGAGCGGAACCGAGCGGTCTGCCGGAGATGACCGGACGCGAGGCGTTGAGCGCCGAGTTGGGGACGCTCGGCATCGACGTCTCCCGGCATCTGATGGAGCATCACCACCGGCTGCTGCGCGAGATCGGCGCGACCGACGCGACGCATCTGGCCGAACTGCGCGCGGGACAGCAGGTGTTGGTCGCCGGGGTGCGGGCCTCGACGCAGACCCCGCCGATCGCGAGCGGCAAGCGGATCATCTTCGTCACCCTGGAGGACGGCTCGGGTCTGGTCGACCTCGCCTTCTTCGAGGACTCCCACCCGGCCTGCGCGTACACCGTCTTCCACAGCGGGCTGCTCCTGGTGCGCGGCACGGTCCAGGTGCGCGGCACCCGGCGTACCGTCGTCGGTTCCATGGCCTGGGACCTGGACGAGATCGCGGGCGCCCGCCGCGACAACGGCCCCGAAGCGGCGCTCGCCCTCCTCGGCGC
>NZ_JBLTJC010000010.1:0-66988 GCF_048158785.1 Streptomyces colwelliae
GTCGAGACGTCCTTCCCGCAGGAGTTGAGCTGCGAGCCGGGCCGCGAACTCGACACCGTCGGCCCCTACGACTCGCAGTCGGCGCAGGTCTGGACGCGGAGTTCGCCGGCGCGGGCGTACTGCGGCAACGCCGATGGGTAGACACCCTCCGCATACTGCGCCGACGGCGTGAGCGTTGACGAACTCCGGAAAAGCAGTGGGTCCGGTCCGAAGTCGTACCGATACTGGCGACGGAGGAAGTGAGGCGCCCATGCCGCAAGTAGAACCGTGTGTGCTCGACGTGCTCACGGAAGCGGCGTCGAACGCCGCTTCCTGCGAGGACATCGCCGCCGTGCTCGCGGCCGCGGACACCGGCACGAACGCGGCCGCCGAGCAGCAGTGCGATGCGCTACTCGCCGCGCTGCGTCTCCGACCCGCCGGGACCGGCAGGGCGCAGACGTTCACCGGGATCGTCCTCGGCCGGCCGCTCAGGGCGTGGCCTGCGAGCCTGTCCGACGTCGGCGCCGACCAGATGGAGACCTGGAGCGCGTACGCCGAGGCCGTGACCAACTCTTTTGTCCGGGGACGCCTCCATCACCTTCTGCTCGTCGCAGGCCACGGTCGCAAGGTCGATCGGATCCGGGGCGCGGCCGCCGGGTACCTGGACGCGGTGCCGCTTCTGCTCGCCGCCCGCAAGCGCTTCCGCGGGCTGGTGGGTGCGACCGAGTGTCTGCGCTGGGCCGGAGACCTCGCCCGGACCTTCAACCAGACCGACCTGTGCGAGCGCGTCACCGACGAGACGGTCGCCCTGGCCGAGCGCGTCCTTGCCGCTCCCGAGGACGAGACGGCGATCATGGCCGATCTCCTGGAGGGGCTGCGTGTCCAGCGCTACGACATCACCACCTTCGCGGAACGCGCCGCCCGTCGGTATGCAGGCGATGTGCACGCGCGCGTCGGATTCCTCAAGCTGCTGCGGGAAGAGGCGTCTGAGTTCCGCCGAGTCGGCATCGACACCGAGATCGTCAGCGCCCTCCTCGACGCCGCCGATGCCGACACGGGGTTCCGTCGCCACAACCTGCTGACCCAGGCCGCGACCATCGCGCGGGATCGAGGTCTGCCCGAGCTGAGGGTGCGTGCCGAGATGGCCCTGCAACAGACCGATCCGGACTCCCTGGGATGGACTCGAATCCGTCGCCCGCTCATCCCCCCGCCGGGACTTTTCGCCGGGGCCCGGGCGCACGTCGACGCCGCCCCCAGCCTGCGAGAGGCGCTGTGGCGAACCGCGCAAGACGCCCATCCGGCGATGCGCGAGCACACCGACGACGTGGGCCTCCTGGACGGTCTGCTCCGGCTCCCGCGCACGCGCATCAACACCGCCGGACCCGTCCAGGTCGCTCCGCCCGTCTACGCCGCCGACGACCACCTCGTCGGACTGCAGGTCCTCGCGATGGACTTCCTCGGGCACCTTGCCGCCCATCAGCTCGACCACATCCACGAGCGCTTCGCTCCGGACGAGGCCGAGCTGATCGGCGCCCTCGCCCATGACGCCGTCTTGCCAAAGGCGCGCGCCCGAACTCTGGCCTACGCCTTCCGGTACTTCTGGCTGGGGGAGTTCGACGCAGCGGTGTGCATCGCCCTGCCTCAGGTGGAGCAGATCCTCAGACAGCTCCTGCGCTGGCAAGTCTCGATCTTGTCCGTGGCCAAGGGCCCGTCCCCCGGGACCGTCGACCAGCTGGGCGGACTCGTCCGCAGCATGCCGGCCGCCGGGTATCCCGCGGACTGGAGCCGCGCCCTGGAGCTGCTCCTCGTCGACCCCGACCGCGGCATGAACCTGCGCAACGAGGTCTGCCACGGCCTGATCGACACCCCGCCCAAGCACCGCGTCGCGCTCATCCTCCAGGCGGCGCTGTACTTGCTCAGCTACGCCCACGGACATCGAACCCTCGCCCCGCCCGCTCCCTGAGCGTCCAGCAAGGCTGAACCCAACGGGGGACGTCACCGCCTTCGGGTCCTGTCGCGGTGAAGGCTGAGCATTCCCACTGAAGTCCGAGTGCCTTTCGGCGGACAGCCGGCTTTGTCGGGAGCTGCAGGGTGGCGGATAGCGTGCGGGCATGACGATGACGGGGAAGCGGCGGGTCCTGTACCGGCAGGGCACTGGGTTCTGGCGGATGACGGCGAAGTGGGTTGTGGTCTTCGGGGCCCTGTACCTGGCGGACGGGGGGCTGTTCCGATCGTGGGGCGACGCTCTGGTCTGGCCGATGATCGGGATCCTGCTGTGGGTGCCGTTCGGGATCGGCGTCGTCTGGTATCCGAAGAAGGACCAGCGGATCACGCTGACGACGCGCGAACTGCGTGTGCGGCGCAAGCGGCTGGCCATGGAGCAGGTGAACCTGCTGCACGTGGCGCGGCTGTGGCTGGGAGGGCGGTCGACTGCGGACGACCAGCCGGTGCTGGAGTGGATACGGTTCGACCGAGTGGTGTGGGTTCCGCTCCAAGACGGCCGGGCCTTCGGCGTGGAGTTTCGCGACCCTGCCGCCTTCGCCAAGGTTTTCGGCACCTTCGCCCTCGAGGCGTGTGGCGGGCCGGAGGTCGTCCGCGCTCGAGCTGCAGCGGCAACCTACCCGGAGCCACGCCCGATGCGGCCCCGCTCGGCCGACGACGGCTCCTGGCTGGACGTCCTCGACATCTTCAGCTGAGCGCCGGAAGTGCGCGGCATGGGCAGCGCTGCGTGAAGGGGCATAGAAATAGACAGGGTCGGCGTTCTGGCCGACCCGGCCCGTATTCTTCCGCTGTCAGGAGCGAGAAGCGACAACTTCCTGGACGGTCAACGAAGGCAAGCCGTCAGGCTCCGGTGGGACACGCTCAACGTTCGTTGCGACGGGACACTGTCTCTGACCCTGAACTTGGACTCTGTGCCACTGATATCGGATCAAGACCGAAGCCGGTAGAAGGTTCGCGGGTATTCTCAGTGTGGGGCTCTCCAAGCCTCTGGAAATTAAAAAGGGGCACGTGGAGCGAAGTGGTCCATACCCTGTTCGAGCAATCTGTACAGATTGAAGCTGGTCTCGCGGAGCACGTCTGGCGCATCGGTGCTGGGGAAGTAATGCCAGATCCTGTTGACCGACAGCTTGCTGCGGTCCGAGTTCAGGTGAAATTTGTCGATGGCGGTGAACACGGCGCCTATTCGTGAGGTCTGGCGGACCGTATCGTGCAGTATCTCTGGGTACTCGTCCTCCAGGCGGCTGCCAACCCAGGTCGTGGGTATCCGAAGGAAAACCCATCCGACCTCTCCCTTAGGAAGCTGCGTGGCTGCCTTCTTGAGGACCTTGCGGACCGCGGTGTCCTTGAACTCCGCGTCATCGTCCTTGTTCTTTACTTCGACAGGGACGCGGGGCTGCTCGCCAAGGAATTCAAGCAGGATGTCAAAGTCTTGCCCTTTTATGCCTGATTCCTTGTTTCGTGTCACGGTGGCCGGCAGATGCATCAGGGCAGACAAGACGTCTCCCTCGTACAGTGCGGAGGGAATCTCGTTGGTGCGAGTGTGGTCGATGAAGTGTTGGAACCAAGAGAAGCTCTGGAACTCGTAAACCCGTCGGGCCAGCTCACGTCTGCGGTGAGCGGGGAGAATCCATCGGAAATCCTCCTGCCCGCGCTTGTCCGCCAGTCCAAACCTCTTCGCCACCCATTCAGGGCCAAAGAAGGTCTCCAGTAGATCCTCGGCCAAGATGTCGGTAACGATGCCATCGTTTCCCTGCATAGCCGGGTCCGCCAGCATCATCTGCACGTGCTCGTGGACGGTCTGGTTGTAGACCGCCCATTGAGCATCGACACGCGTGTCGCCCGGGTGTAGCTGCACCCAACGGGTTGCGACGAAGTCGTTGAATGTCGGGATCAGCATCGCGCGGCGTCCCCGTACGCAAGAGTCGGCGCCTCCACCATGCCCCCAGTCCTCGGTCCAACATCAATGGCAGGAACGTAGTAGCCGTCCAACGTCCCTGGCAATCCGGCCACGTTCAGTGTCAGACGACACATTTCGCCCCGCGTCCGAACAAGCCTGGAAACTTGTCCGCGGCGACTGTCACACCGCGCGTCGTCCGCACACCTGTAGCAGGTGACAGCGGACCTCACAGCGGGAGTTGCACGTGACCCACACCCTCACCCCGTACACGCCTCGACAGCAGTGGGGCCTTCGCACAACCGACGCGGTCCTTGATGCGGTCGCCCTGCGCCAGATGGCCACGGGTGAGTCCGAGGAGACCGCCCGAGCCGAGCTCACGGACGCCCAGCACCTCATCTCGACGCCCACCCCCGGACAGGCCCGAGGCGAGGCACGGGTCTTCCAGGCACTCATCACCGCCTACGGCCGCCACCGCCCCATACTCACCGGCGGCCCGTTCGGCATCCGCAGTCTCACCCCCCGCACCGACGAACTGGTGGTGAGGATCGCGCCCTCCCAGGTGGATCGGTGGATCGACGCCCTCGCCTACCGGCAGGGCGGGACCGGCGTCGCAGGCCTGCGCTGGGCCGGCCGGCGAGACGGGATCATCCTGACCTTGCCCGGCACGAAGATGATCCTCGCCGACATCAGCGAGGCAAACTGGCGTGCTGCGCTCGGACGCCGGAGCGCCGACCAGAGCAGCCTCATGCCGCACTGGATCCCCCAGCTCCTCGGAGAGGCCGAGCACACCGCCACCCAGGACGCCGAACTCGCTGGCGCCTGCGACCACCTCTGCGCCACCCTGCGCCGGATCCGGCTTGTCGACGCCCTTACCCGTGGGAGCGGTCACGTCCACCTGTTCACCACCCGCGACCACGGCGACCTCCACCTGATCGAGGCGTGCGAGGCCACCCCCACCGTCCTGCCGTTGTGGACCTCCCGGTCCCTGCCCCTGGCGCTGTGGCCTGCCGGTTCGATACCCGCCCCGGGCCCGAGGGACCCGCGCACTGCTGTGCTCGACCTCCTCACCGAGATCGAACCCGCCCATGCCCCTTCCAGCGCCGCCGACCACCGCGCCGCCCGTGCCCTGTGCCACCTTGCCGGCCTGAACACCGCCCCCGTCCTTGTCCAGGCCGCCGAGCACGTTCTCGACGTCGCCGCTCACGTCCTCGCCGACCCCGCCCACGCCAGCGTGTACGCCTCCGGTGGCTGGGCAGGCAGCTGCCGCACGTATCCCGAAGGCACCGTCCACGGCACCGACCCCTGCCTCCCGCCCGGCGCAGAACAAGTCACCGACCTCCCGGAGGACGCACTGCAGCGCCTCGGCAGGCACTTCACCAGCCGATCCTCCGACACCCCGCGCACCGACCTCGTTAACGCCGGCCAGGAAGAACTCGTCCACCTGCTCGACTGGGCGCTCGCCGCCGCGACCCGCCCCACCAACCGTCGGGACTGGAACCCCAACGGGGCCGACGGCACGCTTCAGCACAGGCAGCAGCTGCCCGACCGCGACGGCACCCTGACCCTGACCGCCAGCACCACCGGCGTCTACCGCGTCAGCCTGGAAGCACTCGGCCTGAGCGACCTCGCCGACGAGGACGACACCGTGGAATGGGAACGCGAGGCCGCACCCTCGCAGAGCGCCGCCGTCCTGCTGGCCGAACACGCCGCGATCGAGGCCGCGGTCTGCCTGCCCTTCCAGCGCGAGCACCGCAAGCAGCGCCTCCTGCTGCCCAGTACGGTGTCGGCCACGGCCGAGCCCACGATCCGGTCCGTCATCGCCGGAGCCGATCACGCCCTGGGCTTCTTCACCCTCGCCAGCCTCCTCGGCCGCTTCCACGACCGCGTCGGCCTCACCCAGGGAGCAACCGACGGCCACTGGCGAACCGATCCTCACTCCGACACCCCGCGCGACCACCCAGCCACCCTCACCGCTCTCATCAGCGACTGGTTCGAACTTCCCTCACCCCACCACGCCGAAGCCGCCAACACCGCCGCGGTCGACAGCCCCGCCTACCTCCGCCACCTCGCCGCCCACCGCGCAGCGCTCGACCCGTTCGTCACCCGCTACCTCGCCGCAGCCGACAGCCTCGCCGGCGCGCGCACTTTCGAAGAGCGCCATGTAGCCGGCTTCGCAGCCCTGCGCACCACCGACCTTTCCGCCCTGGCCTGCACGGAGGTCCGCCCGGTCCGCGAAGGACTCCTCCGCCTGATCAAGTCGATGCCCCAGGACCCCGCCCAGCTGAACGCCTGGTACGAACGCCACCTCGACCGGGCCTGATCCCCGTCGACCCTTGGAAGAAGGAGAGCCCCTCGATGAGTGAGCAACTGCCGGACCCGGCCATGTTCATAGGCCCCATGGGGCACGGGAAAACGCCGCTGCCGGCTGACGCCGACGCTGGCCAGCTCGCAGCCGTGCTGAGGCGCGCCCTGCACACCGTCGAATGCCGCGAACTCGGGCCAGCCGCCGCCGAGCAGACGTTCGGACCGTTCGCGGACACCACGGAAGGCCGGATGACCGTGTTCATGGACGAGGATCAGCTTCGGGCCGACCATCGCGGCCACGAAGAGGTCCAACAACTGGCGCGAGCGGTCCGTGATCGAGGACCGGCCGTGGACGTCGTCTTGGCGCCGCTCAAGCCGTCCGTGCTGCTCCTGGACGAGATGACCCACGTCGTTGGCAAGAGCGCCGGGTCGGCCTCGGGCACCGGCGAGGCCGGGACAGGCTGGCTGTACGCGATGCGGCGGCCACTGGGGCCGGACTTGCCGTACTCGGGTGCTGCCCGGGTGGCGGCGGTCGAGCGGTGAGAGCACCGGGCCCGGGGTGCGGCAGATCCGCAAGGCCAAGACGGCGAACGGGAGCCCGCGGGGCCGCTGCTGGGCGGAGCGCCGCCTTGCCGCCGATCACCAGCGAAGAGAGTCTGACCTGCGGGCGCGGCCCAGGGAAATCCTCTCGGACCGTAGATTCGAATCTGGGTACGCTTTCGCAGCCGGCCCGTGTGCCGGCCTTCAAGCGGGCATGGCCCGCGACGCATCAGGGGGAGCAGATGACCACCACGAAGACATCAGGCGCGGCAGCACCCGCGCCCGCCCACACTTCGGGCATGCCCGTCGCCTTGTTCAGCGACGAGGCATCCGCCGTGATGACGCCCGTGCCCGGCTCGGGCCAGCGCCTGCCGCGGCCGTTGGACACCCTGAAATGGCAGGCGCCCCCCGCCCTGGAAGGCGTCGACGACGACTCGCAGTGACCGACCGCGAGGATGGCCCGGTGCCGTGGATCTCCACGACACCGGGCCACGAAGGCTGGGTCACTCGGCCCGGGTGCTCCAGCCGAAGAAGAGCCAGCTCGGCTCGGGTCCGGCGGCATCGAGCAGCAGCGCTCCGGCGCCCAGCCGGACGCACGCGGCGTCATCCTCGATCAGGCGGTCGGCCAGCCACTCGGCGTCTTCTTCGTTCAAGGGCTCGCCGTCACCGGGCAACGACGAGACATGGGAGGCGTTGAAGTAGCCCGCCGCGACGGCGTGCAGCGCAGCGCGTTCGCGTACGACGGTGACGCGGTCCACCTTCGACAGGTCCGCGCGGGGCGAGAACAGGTCGACCGGGAGTTCTCGGTCTGCGGCGGCGTAGAGGGCGAAGGCGTTCTCGGGCGTGGCGCCGCTCGCGATGAAGCGGAACAGCATGGGGAACGGGTGCATGGCACTCCTTGGGTAGGGCCCGGCCGCCGGGAGGACTGCCCGTCAGCCGGGACGGCTGATGATCAGGCGGGCTGACCGGGAATGACCTGTTCGCCGTTGCGCATGGCGTGCATGATGCGGGCCAGAGCGACGGAGACGGTTCCTTCCGGGCCCGCCGCGTCGTCCCGCCCACCGGCGACCCGTACGTCTGCCTCTCCACCCCGCTGACGCTTCACGTGGAAGGTGCGCTGGTTGAGATCGACGGCGTGCACGAGCCGGACTTCCCGCCGGTTGGGCAGCAGATGGTTCACCCGCACGCCCATCTGCCGGAGCCCCTCCACCGCCGGGGGCAGCGGGACGGTCGTGTCGCGCATCCAGCCCTCAAACATGAACCCGACTGCGCAGACGGGCGCTTGAGACGCGTCGGCGGGCAGGAGAAGGTCCGGGACGGGCGGCAGCGAGCTGCTCAGCCCGCTCAAGGCATCGGCGGGGTTGACGCCGCCGGGGTTCCAGAGGGCCTCGGGATACAGAGCCGTCTCCACCCGATCGCCGGACAGCAGACGCAGCGTGAAGAGGCGGGAGGGGCGGTTCCACCCCTCCCGTTCACCGCACTGGTCCTCGATCGCCACGATGGCGGCGGCGATGGTGTTGGCGTGGGGATCGTCCGCCGAAACGAGGGGAGCGGAGAAGGTGAAGTCGCGGGGCTTCCTGGACATGGCAAACGCGCCTTTCCGTGCAGCCGTAGCCGAGTACGGCCGCGCTGATGCGGTGGAGGAAGAAGGGGGAGAGGCTGAGGACCGACGCTGAAAATGAGAGTTGACAAGGTCTCTGACCTGCGCACTCTCAGTTCGACAGGCATCGTACTAGCGCGATTTTGGGACATTGGAAATGAGAGTGGCGCTGACCTGCGCTTATCGAGAGGCGCGGCGGTGATCTTTGCGTGGGGCCTCCGGCGGGAGCGCTGGCGGGCGCAGCGCTTCTCGCCGCAGGAGGTGATCGCGCATGGCATCCGCACTTTGCCTGCGTCGTCGGTGATCACCAGCGAGGTGGGCCCTCCGACAATTGCTGAGGGGTTGTCAGTGGGGGGCGGTACTCTCAGATTTGGCTCAAATGAGGACCCCGGCGGCGTCGAGGTCGACGGGCACCGGGGTCGCTCCTGATTGGCGTCTGGAACATACCTCGAACACAGCACCGAAGGCACCCAGTGTCATCCGGTTGTGATCATTGCCTCTCGATCTGGCACGCCGGGCCTCCTCGCGGAAATCCGAGGAAGGACCCCCAAGTACAGTGCAATTGATCAGAGCCCGTATCACCGACTACAGATCCATCGAGGACTCCGAGATATTCGACGTCGAGAAGGACGTCACCTGTCTCGTCGGGAAGAACGAGTCGGGCAAGACGACCCTCCTCCAGGCTCTTTTTCGACTCAACCCCGTGGAGACCGCCGGCTTCGACGAGGTGGTTGATTTCCCCGCGCGTAAGACCCGCGAGCGCAAGCAGATCCCGGCTGACCGCAAGATTCCCGTGGTCCGGGCGACGTTCCGCTTCGACGACGCCGAGATGAAGGCCATTGAGGATGAGTTCGGCCCGAAGGCCATGAGGAGCGCCGAGTTCGAAGTCGTCATCGGTTACCGGGACAACTTCAAGACCATCGATCCGAAGTGCAACGAGGCGGCAGTCGTCGATCATCTGCGTTCCGCTTTGGATCTTCCGGCTGCGGCAGCCAGGGCCATCGGGGGTGCGAAGACGATCGCGGACCTTCTCGACGCCCTGGACGAGCTGGAAGAGCCTCCGTCCGACGCATCCGCGCTTGCTGATCGCATCCGTGGCTGGCGCCAGAGCCGGCTCGCGCTGTACTTGATCGACAAGTACATCAAGCCAGCCACGCCGAAGTTCGTTTACTTCGCGGAGTACGACACGATGCCAGGCAAGGTCGCGCTGCCCGATCTGATCCGGCGACGCGACTCAGGAGAACTCAAGCGCGGTGAGCTGGCTCTGCTGAGCCTGCTTGAAATGGCGGGGGTCTCGCCGGAGGAGTTCAAGGACTCCGACCAGCACGAACGTCTTCTGCGTGAGCTGGAGAACTCGGGCAACGTCATCTCGGACGAGGTCTTCGAGTACTGGTCTCAGAACACCGAGCTGGAAGTGCAGCTAAAGGTCCTGCCTCCCGAAGCCGGGGCCCAGCCCCCGTTCGACGCGGGGCCGATCCTTCAGGTACGTGTCTTCAACCGCCGCCACCGGGCTTCGGTGCCTTTCGACGACAGGTCCCGCGGGTTCGTCTGGTTCTTCTCCTTCCTCGCCTACTTCAACGAGTTGGAGGCGGCGGGCACCACGAATCTGATCCTGCTCCTGGACGAGCCGGGTCTGTCACTCCACGGCCGGGCCCAGGCAGACCTGCTCCGCCTGATCGAGGAGCGGCTGGCCCCCAAGCATCAGGTCCTGTACACAACCCACTCGCCATTCATGGTCGATCCCGGAAACCTCCAGAGGGTCCGGACTGTCATCGACATGGAGCGCGGCGGGGCGAAGGTCTCCTCGGAGATCTTCAAAGCTGACGAGGACACCGCCTTCCCACTCCTTGCCGCGATGGGCGTCGAGATGACGCAGACGCTGTTCGTCGGCGAACACACACTCCTTCTCGAAGGCCCGAGCGACCTGATCTACCTCGATGTCCTCACGGACGTCATCGAGGCGAACGGCTCCATCGGGCTTGATCCGCGTTGGGTCAAGACGCCCATCGGCGGCTCCGGAAAGCTGTCCACCTTCGTAACCCTCCTGGGCGCGAACAAGCTGAACGTCGCCGTCCTTGTCGACTCCAGCACCAAGGACGTCGGGGCCGTTCAGCGACTGCGGGACAACGGCCAGCTCGCCAGGAACGGGCTCGTCGAGATCAGCGAGTTCACCGGCACGGCCGACGCAGATGTCGAGGACCTGTTCGACCGGGACTTCTACCTCGAACTCGTCAACCGCGCCTATGCCTCCCAGCTCCTCAAGCCCATCAGCGCCTCGGAACTAAACGCCAAGGACCCTCGGGTAGTCCGGCAGATCGGGGCGGTCTTCAGGAAGCGGAAGATCGCTACACGGTTCAACCACTACAAGCCGGCCGCCGTTCTCCTCCGGGAGCAGGCCACGCTCGCGTCGGGCATTGACGCAGCGACGGTCACGCGAGCCGACCAGCTGTTCATGCGGCTCAACTCCCTGCTCCCCAAGCGGTGAGCTGAGTTCCTCCTGTACGACGTCCTGCCCAGTGCCTTTCCCGTTCTGCCCAACACGCAGAGTCTTACAGGGAAGGCCTGGGCATGGCACGGCCATCGGCTGTCCGCGGTGCCAGTACCTCAAGCAGGACTCGGACAGGACCCGTAACTCACGTTCGTGGCGCGCCCAGATGGGTGATGATGTTGCGGTGAGCTTGGACTTCAGTAACTACGAACTCCGCTGGCCCATAGAGTTGTTCGTCACCGAGGGAGAGCGCATTCTTCGGATGACGGGCTCCTCCTGGGAGGAGCAGGCGAAGTGGTTCCTGACGGAGACCCTCGCAGGGGGCGCGGCCTTGGACTTCGAGGAGGAACCCGGCCGGAGAGATCCGGCGGACGACCCGTGGGCCACCACGACGAGCCGCTGGCGCCGCGTGCCCAGTGTGGAGGATCGGCGTGACTGGTTCGGGGAACTCGTCAAGCGAGCGTCCGAGCTGCGGCACGCGGTTGCGCCCCGGCCGTACTGGTCGCAGCGGCACGGCAACGTCGTCGTCTCTCCCGGCAGCCGGGCAGAGCAGGACGCCCAGGAGGAATTCGCACGGCTCGTCGGGGACTTCGCCGAGAACGGATACCTGGTTGAGTCGTTCGGTCACTACTGCGTGGACGACCACGATGATCTGCCCGACGCCTCGGAGGTGATCGAGCGCCGACTGGGAAGTCCCGACCTGTGGCCCCTGGCTCCGCAGACATGGGACGAGGACACCTTCTACGGCCTCGTCGAGGTGTTCCACGACTTGATCAGCCGCCCCCGGCGGCGACACTTTCACAGCTACGGCGGTTGCGGCTGGCATCACGCGGAGTTCCACAACGGCCCGGCTCGCATCCTGTACCGGTGGCGCGTGAACCGGCTGTTGCACAAAGCCGGCATCGAGTACGAGCTGGCCGCAGAGGGAGAGGACCTCGGTCGACTCGTCGCCGTCACCGATGATGCCCGCTCCGAGCTCGTGCACCGAGCGCTTCATGACAGCCCGCCCGACGTCACCGCCGGCGTGCGCCACGCCATCGCACTCTTCCGAGGACGCGGAACGTCAGCCGAGAGCAAGAGGTCGGCGATCTTCAACGTTGCCCGCGTCCTGGAGGAGCGCCGCGCTCTGATCAAGGAACACCTCGGAAAGGACGAAGGCGCTCTGTTCGAGATCGCCAACCGCTTCGACCTGCGTCACCGTCGGGCCGACCAGCGCGGCGACTACGACGAAGCCTTCCTCGACTGGATCTTCTGGTGGTATCTGGCCACGGTGGAGTTGACAAACGAGCTCATGGCGTCCCGGGGCCTTCCCGCCGAGAGCTGAGCTTGTCCGCCTCCCCGAGTTCCGGACGGATGTGCCCGGGACGCTCCTCGCTGGAGTCTCAGGTCGCCGTGGCGGTGGATCAGCCAGTCCAGGGCGTTCAGCTGCCGTCCTTGACGGCAGAACGCGGATACAGCCCCTTCGGACCCAGCCTCCATGACACCTCTGTTGTATCCAGTCCTGTCTCCGGTGCCGCTTGCCAGGTCGTGAGAACCCCCGCAGTCACCAACTGCTCCAGCAGCGGGGGAAGAGCGGCAGCAAGCACCCCGCACTCTCGCGCCACATGGTCCATCTCCGCCACGCCGTAATCACTTCCGAGGGCCGTGCGGACGACGAAGGACAGGGCGGCAAGTTGTAGCAACGGGGTAGAGGTACGAGCGGAGCAAGCGCCGCGCAATGCCCAGTCGGCGGCGCGGAGCCGGTCGGGCCGTGCCGGGTGCTGGGTGAGCAGACCCGCGTCGAGTACCTGAACTGCCATCACACGAGGGTCGGATGGGCAGGTACGCAACAGTCCTGTTTCGTCGAGCTCGCGCCATACGTCCGCAGCCGATTCGAGGCGAAGACTGCGCAGCACGCCGTAGGGCAGCCTGACTTGAGCCGAGTCGTTCATGCGTAGTGCGCACTGAAGGGCGAGCATGCGGGCACCGGCTCCCGTCTCCCCGGGCAGGGCCGTGGAGAGATAGTTCAGCATCTCGCGCACCCGAATCTGGCTGTCCGGCCCTCTTGGGGATCGTCTGCGTCGAGCGCGCGGCTGTCCGGATGGTGGAGCCGTGGCGGCCAGGGTTGTTTCGGGGACGACGGCGGCCTGGGAGGTGGCCCCCGCGCACGCGGTGCAGGCGTCGGAGAGGCGCCACCGGCGTCCGCCTCGTTCCCGGACGAGGAGGAGCCGGATCGGGCCGTCGCACCCACGGTGGCGGAGATGCTGGCGACAACCACGCTCGTGGCACTGGCAGGTCCGCAGGTGTGCGGGAAGAGGGTCCTGACTGGCGTGCGCGGCCAAGTGGGCCAAGAGTTCGGATCGAGCGGCGGAGCCGACGAGCGGCCGCCCGCTGTGGGTGCACTGATGGCATACGAGTACCGGTCCGCCGGCCTGCGGGCGCAGTTCGACCGTCCAGGTGCGCCGGACTCCCGGGCGCACGGAGCAGAGCCTCATGGCGCGTGTGTTCCTCCCGTCGTTCGCTGCGCCGGCGCTCTGCCGGACTGGACTCGGGCGCACACGCTAGTGCAGACCTCTGCCCGTCGCCCTCGCCCCTGACAGGCCGAAATGAGGCAGTGGCCTGCACCGACAGGGCAGGTGTCTGCACCTTCCGAGGGGTGGGTGACGATCTTCCCGCCCGACTCGGACTTCGAGGCGCTCCGCCTGGAGGTGGGCCGACTGCGCTCGGTGCGGGATGGACCTACGACCAGCTCACTGCCCGAAGTGGCCTGGCCAGGAGGACCCTCATCGATATCGAGCAGGGCCGTACGATCGGCACCGTCCAGCCAATGCCCGCCCTCGCCCACGCGCTCGGCACTCCGCTCGATGAGCTCTTCGGTGCCCCGTTCCCCGGGCATCAACCCCCGCAACTGATGAGCGACTGACGGGCCGTCCGGGCTGGCGGGTGTTCAGTCGATCGGGCAGCTTGATGTGAACGTCTGGGCGAAGGGTCGAACGCATGTCGCCCTGATGAGGCTGTTTGGTGGACATTCACGGCCCAGACGTCGCTCTACGGCGTGTGGGCTGGCACCTTCGCGCACATGCGCCCTTCACCTGTACCCCGACGCTTGGACGGCAGCCCGGTCCTGGCCCACCCGCGACGCTCACTGTGTGTCGATCCCGACAGCCCCAGCAGACTTCTGCGTTGCGCTCAGCGTGACCGCTGCCGTGAATGCGGCAATCAAGTCGAGTGGTATCAGCGAGTCCGGGACCGTCCCGTCCGCCTGCATCCCCAGGAATTGCCGACGGCCGCGGTGCCCGCCGACCACCGCTGGCACGTCAGCTCCGGCCTTGCCTATCCCTCCGGAGACGGCAGCGACTGGTGCCGACTGACCCACGCCAGCGTCTGCCCGGCCCGTAACGCCGACACCGCCGCAATCCCCGATCTGACGAGCCTCCGTCGGACGTTGGCCGTGAACACGCGCCGCCTGGTGGACGCCGGAAGCTTCACCCCAGCGGCAGCACCGACGGGCCCTGCGGCCCGGCAGCCGGAGGGCCCCTGCCGGCCGGCCAGACCCGTCGTCCAGATCCTGTACGTCCGCTACCTCGCCACACGCCCCCTGGATGAGATCCAGTGCGTGGCCCAGACACGGCGACGCGACCGATGCACCGCCGGGATGCTCGCCTCTGACGGCCCAGCAGGCGTCTGGAGGCTGGTTCCCGCAACGGCCTCCGACGGGCAACTGGCTCTGCCTGCCGAGGTGATGGCACTGTACGACCTGAGCCTTCTGCCGTACGCCGAACAGCTCCGCTGGCGAACGCAGCGCTGCCCCCAGCACGCGGCCACCCCAACAGCCGCGGATCTGGCACTGACGGACTGGGAACCCTTCGACCCGCTCGTCCACCATGCGTACGTACACCGACGTCTCCCCACCCACAGCCGCCGACCGCAGCCGGGCGGCGGGGCGCAGAAGGCGGTCCGGTGATGAGAAGACGGCATGCCGTAGAAATCATCCTGACCAGGCCGGTCACCCGAGCAGAGCTGCACAGAGCCTGCCGCCGAGTGCCGCTCGCCGCGAACGCGGACCGCACCCGCCTGATGGCCGTGCGCGGGGCGAAGTCATCACGACGCGCGCTGCGGTCCCTCCGCCACGAACTCGACCGGCTCCTGCCCATCGACGTCCTGACGACCCACTACCCCGACGCGTCAGGTCAGGTCCTTCTCAACGTCGCCTTCACCCGCACCATGCACTCCACGATCTGTCAGGTCGCGACAGCTCGGGGACGGAAGCCTGCGGACTTCCTCGCCCAGGCCGTCGTAGGAGCACTTGAACGGGCCGAGCAAGCTCGCACCCGCCACTTGACCAGACAGCTCCAGGACCTTCTCGTCGATCACACGCCTGAAGCCCTACTCGCGTGTGCGGCACGCGTCCTGCTCGACCGCCGGCGCCAACCAACGGGTTCCTCGCCCGAAGCGGACGACCTGAGGCGAAGCACCGTACACACGACCCCTTGACCCTTCTCCACCGCGGAGCCCCTGTTGCACACCCCCACCGACGAACAGACCCACGCCGTCGACGCTTTCCGGGACGGCCACCACATGGTGCTGCAGGCCGGCGCCGGCACAGGCAAGACCAGCACGCTGGCTCTGCTGGCTGCGAACACTCGACGCCGAGGCCGCTATCTCGCCTTCAACAAGGACATCGCCGACGACGCCGCCGCACGGTTTCCGCGCTCGGTGCAGTGCAGGACCGCTCACGCCACGGCCTTCGCAGCCGTCGGTCACCGGTTCACTCGCCGGCTCAACAGTCCGCGCCAGCCTGCCTGGCGGATCGGGCACGCCCTGGGCATCAGATCCCTCGTCCGTATCGGTGATCACGAGATCAGCCATCGGACCCTGTCCCACACGGTGTTGCGTACGGTCACCCGCTTCTGCCAGTCCGCCGACAGGACCCTGGCCCCCCACCACGTGCCGGCTCTGCGCAGGTTGGGCACACTGAAAGAGCGTGCCCAACTCGCCGAAGCTGTCATGCCGTTCGCAGGAAAGGCATGGAACGATCTACAGAATGCCGATGACGGCGTAGTCCGGTTCGACCACGACCACTACCTGAAGATGTGGGCCCTGACCGAGCCGAAGATCGAGGCCGACTTCCTCCTCCTCGACGAGGCCCAGGACACTAACCCCGTCCTGGAGCGGGTCTTCGCAGCCCAACGCGGCCACGCCCAACTGGTCATGGTCGGCGACTCCGCCCAAGCCATCTACGGGTGGCGCGGGGCCCGAGACGTGATGACAGGTTTCGACGCCACCCACCTCACCTTGACCCGCTCCTTCCGCTTCGGCCCGCTCCTCGCCGAACAAGCCAACCGGTGGCTCGCGTTCACCGACGCGCCGATCCGGCTGACTGGTTCCGACGCCATTCCAACGAAGGTCGGCCCGGTCACCTGTCCGGACGCGGTGCTGTGCCGCACCAACATCGGGGCCATGACCGAGGTTATGAGACTGCTGGAGGAGGGTCGTCGGGTGGCGCTCACCCGAGGCGGACAGACGCTCATCGCACTGGCACGCGCCGCGCAGGACCTCAAGGACGGCCGACGCACATCCCACCCCGAACTGGTTCTCTTCTCCTCATGGGGTGAGTTGCAGGAATACGCGGAATACGATCCCGCTGGCCGAGATCTCCAGCCGTTCGTGGAGCTTGTCGATACCCGCGGGCCCGAAGCCGTCATCGCCGCCGTCGACGCGCTGACCGACGAAGACAAAGCCGAGGTCACGGTATCCACCGCTCACAAGGCAAAAGGCCGGGAGTGGCTCGGGATCAGAATCGCCGACGACTTTCCCCCGCCGCCGGACAGCGACCAGGTGGACGGCAACGGCCGGCCGATCCCTGAGACCGTGAGTGAAACGGACGCCCGTCTCGCCTACGTCGCAGTCACTCGCGCCCGCCATCAACTGGACCTCGGAGGACTCGCATGGATCGAGAACCAACCAGCTCCTGTCGATTGCGTCCGACAAATCGACGCACATGACTGACCCATAATTCAGCTTCAGAGTCCCACGTGGCTGGCGTCGCCACGAGCAAGCAGAAGTCCGTCTGCGTGCAGAACCCTGGTACAGCCCGACTCTTCTGGCGCTTCGTATTTCCGAAGTGCAGAGCCCATGTTTTCCAGTAAATAAACCCTTGGGGATCGAATTCGGGTCGAATTCGCGCGACAGGTATCGTCGTTTCTGTCTGCCGTCCATGCCGTCCATGCCGCTCATCCAGGCATTCCAGGTGTCAAAGGCGGTTCGGTGGCGGTTTCCCAGCTATGCGGAACGGCCCGCGAGGAGTTCCTTGCGGGCCGTCCCTTGCCGGTTCTCACATGTGGACGACGGGTGCTGCGTCGGGGTCCTGCTCAGGCACTCCGCGCCGGTAGAGGACGATGCTGACGATCAGGCCGGCGGCGAAGAAGGCGGCCGACCACCAGTACGCGGTGGAGTAGGCCTCAAGGCTGGCGTGTGCCTGGACGAGCGGGTCCTTGGGGTCGCGGCCGATCATGTAGTCGGCGGCGGCGCTGGTGGCGAGGGTGTTGAGCAGGGCCGTGCCGATCGAACCGCCGACCTGCTGCATGGCGTTGACGGTGGCGGAGGCGACGCCGGAGTCCTCGGTGTCCACGCCGGCGACGGCCAGGCTCATGGCCGGGGCGATCACCAGGCCGAGGCCGAGGCCCGCGACGATGAGCGGCGGCATGACGTCGGCGGTGTAGCTGCTGTCGAGGCCGAGAGCGGTGAGCCAGGCCATACCGGCGGCGGCCAGGCCCATACCGAGCGGGACCACCGGCTTGGGGCCGATGCGGGGGACGAGCACGCTGGTGGCGAGGGTGGAGGCAACCATGAGCGCGGCGACCATGGGCAGGAAGGCCAGGCCGGTCTTGACGGGCGTGTAACCGAGGCTCTGCTGCAGGTAGTAGGTGAGGAAGAGGAAGACGCCGAACATACCGGCACCGCTGATCATGACGGCGACGAAGGAGGCGCCGCGGTTGCGGTCGAGCAGGATGCGCAGAGGGAGTAGGGGGTGGGAGGACCGGGTCTGCCACCACGTGAACACGGCGAGCAGTACGGCTCCGGCGATGAGGAAACCCCAGGTCTGCGGGGAGCTCCAGTCGTGGGACTCGGCGTTGGAGAAGCCGTAGACCAGACTGAAGAGGCCGGCGCCGACGAGAACGGCTCCCGGGACGTCGAGGGAGGTGGTCTTGCTGCGTGCGGTGCGGCGCAGCAGCATCATGCCGCCGATGAAGGCGACGGCCGCGAAGGCGAGGTTGACGTAGAGGGTCCAGCGCCAGTCGAAGTACTCGGTGAGCAGACCGCCGAGGAGCAGGCCGATGGCGCCGCCGGCGCCGGCGATGGCGCCGAAGACACCGAAGGCCGTGGCACGTTCCTTTGGGTCGGTGAAGGTCGTGGTCAGCAGTGACAGGGCGGCGGGGGCGAGCAGGGCGCCGAACAGGCCCTGCCCGGCACGGGCGACGACGAGCATCTCGAAGCTGGTGGCGGCACCGCCCAGGGCGGACATGCCGGCGAAGCCGACCAGGCCGATGAGGAAGGTCATCTTGCGGCCGAACAGGTCCGCTATGCGTCCGCCGAGTAGTAGCAGACTGCCGAAGGCGAGGGCGTACGCGGTGACGACCCACTGCCGGTCACCGTCGGAGAAACCCAGGTCCTTCTGTGCGGAGGGCAGGGCGATGTTCACGATGGTGGCGTCCAGGACGACCATGAGCTGAGCCACACCGATGATGGCGAGGATCCACCAGCGATGGTGGGGCGGTGACTCGGCCGCAGGGAGTGGGGACACGTTGGCCGCGCCCTCACGGGCGTCGGTGGTGGTTTTGGGCATGGCGGGGCTCCAGACGAATCGAGGAGTGCAAATAGTGGTGGCGCGGTGCGGGACGGCTGCGTCGTCGGAGCTCGTCATGTGGTTCGGGGCGGTGCAGGGCAGCCGGTGAGACGGCCGGTGCTCCGCGCGAACTGGAGGCGGGAGAATCAGGCAGCCGGGAACCTCGGGAGACCCGCTCCTGAGTTCTGTCGACGACGTGTGCCACGGCGCGGGACACGTGGGACCACGCCCGGACCGGAGTCCTTGAGTGCCCGGAGGTGGACTTCTCGCGGCGAGGCGGGGGAGAAGGTCTGCCAGCCCCGGGCCTGCCGGTCGAGAGTGCCGATCAGCGGCATGAGATCCGGCGTGGCCGAGGCAGGAAGGCCCATACGATTTGACGCCGGTTCTCCGAAGGTCTGCCGCAGCACTGTGTGCATCAGCGTGCTGAGTTGTTCCTTGGAGAGGGCCATTCCCGGCGCGCGGGCCATGGCGTGAGCCTGAATCTCGACCATCGCGATCGTCAGGGTGCGTGAGTTCTCGTCCGGCGACGGTGTCACGGAGTCCAGCAGGTCCTGCAACCGGCGGGCTCCGGCGTGGTCGGCGACGTCCTGGTGGAGGCGTTCGTCGAGTCCCAGCAGGTGGGCCACGTACGACCAGTACCGGTAGAGGTGGCGCTCTTCCTCGGGGCTGATCTCGATGCCGACGGCGGCCAGGGCTCGGTAGGAGATCAGGGTGAAGCCGAGCCAGGTACGGGCCATGTCGAACTGACCGATCGGCAGGCCGGGGGCGCCCGCGTCCCAGTCCGCGAGAGACTTGGCACGCATACGGGCATGGCGCAGTCGAAGCTCGGCGGCGGCCACGTACCCCTGCCCTCCGCGCAGCAGCCCGCCCGGTTGGACGATCTGACGGGCCCACACCGCAGTCTCCACGAGGTTGCGCGAAGCCGTGGCAGTGGGTGTGCCGCGCCCGGCCAGGAGCCGCGCGACGGTCGGGGAGGCGTAGGTGTGGGCCAGCGCGCTGGTGATCGAGCAGAGCCCGGACCATATGGGTGGCACGGACTGGCTCACGACATCGCCGCGGTGGAGCGTCGCAGGGGTGACCCAGGACGGAGTGGCCTCCAGGTCCTTCAGCAGCGCGGTGATGGCTGTGAAGGAGCGTTCGCCGAGGCTCGCCAACCCTTCCTTGAGGCCCATGTCGAGGGCCTGTCGCGCCGGCGTGCCGTGGAGGTCCAGTTCGGCGATGGCGGCGTCGGCGAGCAGATCCCCGGCGGTGAGCAGGACGACGAGGTGTTGGGTTTGTGAGGTGTGCCGCTGTCGCGCGGCTTCCAGGTCGATCACTCGCTCGGGGGCTTCGCGGGGTGCTTGGTTCTCAGTCATGTGGCTCTCACTTCCGAGAGGGCGAGGCGGACCGACGATCATGGGGGAAGGTCGCCTGACACATGTCAGATTATCTTCAATCTGACATGTGTCAAGTAAGCTGTTCCTGGTCCATCAGGCCGCCGCGCGGCAGCACAGGGTGCGCGCTGCGCGGGCACGAATAGTCAGGCATGGAGGCAGGAAATGGGAGCAAGCGCCGAATCGGCTCGTCGGCCGGGGCGCCCCGGCGCGGACACTCCCGCGGTGCCGGGGGAGGAGAGCATCCTGCGGCGCGGGCTCGAAGCCTTCGCGGAACTGGGGTACGACCACGCATCGGCGAGAGAGTTGGCCCGCCGCTTGGGCGTCAGCCACAACTTCATCAACGACCGGTACGGGTCCAAGGCCGCGTTCTGGCGGGCGGTGGTGGAATTCTCCCTCGGGGCACAGCTGGCCGGTATGCCGCAGGTGGACCCCTCGCTGGACGATGCCGAGCAGTTGCGGCAGATCATCAGCACCTTCTACCGAACGGCGGCGGACGCGCCCCTCGTCGGACGGCTGTTCGTCGACGAGCTCAACCGGGACACGGAGCGGCTGGACTACCTGTACGCGCACTACATCGGTCCGGTCCTGCAGACCATCACGGACTGTATCGACCGGCTCGTCGCCTCCGGGCGCATGGCGCCGATCCCGTTGGACGTGCTCTTCTTCGCCGTCATCCCGCCTGTCTCGGGCATGGTGGACGTGCCCCTGGCTCGCCGCCTGGGCCGACCCGTGCCGTCCTCGCCGCAGCAGCTGACCGCCACGGCGGACGCACTGGCGACGCTCGTGGTCAACGGCATGCTCGCGACGGGAGCGGATGGTCGCCGCTGAGACCGACGCCGCGGCGTGAAACCGCTCAGGGGGCGTTCGTATCCGTGCCGGCCGCGACCGGTCGGCACCGCCGTGCAGGGATATGCGGCGACCAGGTGTTATCCCGCGGGCCGGCCACATCACTAGGAACAGGACGCCCCTCTGACATCGAAATTCTCACCGCTGCTGAATGCCCGCATCGGTGGGAGACTGGCTTTGCGATGGAGGATTTCGGCACGGCTCCTTGGGGTGCAGCCGCTGATATGTCATACGCGGCTGTGGCGCTGACGGACGCCGAAGGCGTGGTGATCGGCTGGGGTCCGGAGACCCGTGAGCCGCTCGGCCTCTCTCGTACCGAGATCGAAGGGCACCCGGTGCAGGACCTGCTGTCCCGGGACGACGCCGCGACCTTGCAGCGAGTGCTTGCGCGTCAGGCGAGTTGGAGTGGTCGGCTCGCGTTTCTGCGTAACGACGGACAGGCCCTGGAGCTGGTACTTCGGGCGCAGCCGATGCCGTCGGGGAGAGGGGAGCTTCGCTGGGTTCTGACGATGGCCCGGCCCGGTGAGCCGACGAGGTCGGAAGGCGGCCAGTCTCTCGCAGACCAGGCTTTCACCCAGTGCCCGGTCGTCCAGGTGATCTACGACACGGAACTACGTTTCGCACGGGTCAATGCTGCCGCCGCCCGCCGGTTCGCCGCCACGGAGGAAGAGCTGCGGGGTCGTCCGGTCTCCGATGTCTTCTCGGCGCCGGTCTACGCGGCATTCCAGCGACATCTGCGTCAAGTGATCGAGACCGGGGAACCGGTGCACTACGAGGGCTACTACAGCGTGCCGGGCGTGATTCACGAGCGCCCCTGGGCGCATGAGATAGGGCCCGTCAGGGATGCTTCGGGGCGCCTGTGCGGTGCGATCGTCACAACCTACGAGAGCAGCGAACAATACTGGGGCCGTCGGCGGTGGTCTCTGCTGAACGATGCGGCCACCCGTATCGGCACCAGCCTGGACGTGTCGCAGACCGCTCAAGAACTCGCCGAGACGATCACGCCACAACTAGCGGACTTCGTCACCGTCGATCTCCTCGATTCGGTGCTCCAAGGGACGGATCCCGCTCTGAGGCACGACCACTCGCCGCTCGCGCTGCGCCGTGTCGCGCAATGCTCGGCCACTGCGGGCTCTCCGGAGGCGGTAGTCGCCGTCGGCGAGTCCACCGCTCAGACGGCGGACTCGCCCTACACACGCTGTCTGGCCACGGGAGAAGCGATTCTGGCGAGAGCTGGAGACCCCGCATGGGAACGGTGGCTCGCGAACGACAGCGTTCGCAGGGCCCGTGTGCACGAGTTCGGGTTCCATTCGACGCTGGCGGTACCGCTGCGTTCTCGTGGTACGACGCTGGGTGTCCTCTCCCTGCTACGTCGCCTCCACCCTGAGCATCCCTTCGACAGGGACGACGCGGTCCTTGTGGAAGAGCTCGCCGCAAGAGCGGCGGTGTCCATAGACAATGCCCTCCGCTATACCCGCGAGCACGCCACCGCCCTGACACTCCAGCACAACCTGCTGCCCCAGCGGCTTCGAGAACAACCCGCTGTGGAATTCGCCTCCCGCTACCTGCCCGCAGACTCCCCCCTGGGCGTGGGCGGCGACTGGTTCGACGTCATTCCTCTCTCCGGCGCGCGGGTCGCCCTCGTCGTCGGTGACGTCGTCGGGCACGGGCTCCAGGCCTCCGCCACGATGGGACGCCTGCGGGCCGCTGTACGCACACTCGCCGATGTGGACCTCAGCCCGGATGAGCTGCTCACCCGCCTCGACGATCTGGTGATCCGCCTGTCCGTCGATTCCGACGGCGTGAGCGGCCAGGGAATCGACGGTGACGTCGGTGCGACCTGCATGTACGCCGTGTACGACCCCGTCTCGCTGCACTGCAGCATCGCCCGTGCCGGACACCCCCTGCCTGCCATCGTGCTCCCGGACGATACGGTCGATTTTCCCGAGATACCGGCCGGGCCGCCCCTCGGCTTGGGCAGCCTGCCCTTCGAGTGCGCCGAATTCGACCTGCCGGCCGGCAGTCTCCTCGCCCTGTACACCGACGGCCTCATCGAATCCCGAGCCCATGACATCTCCGTCGGCCTGGATACGCTGCGCGAGGCCCTGGGAGCTTCGCACCGCTCGCTGGAATCCAAGTGCGACGCCATCATGGATGCACTCGTCCCCAAGGCCCCCGACGACGATGTCGCCCTGCTCCTTGCCCGCACCCGGGCCTTCGACGGCGACCACGTCGCCACCTGGGACCTGCCGAGCGACCCGGTGGCCGTGGCTCCCACGCGTGCTGACGCGCGCCGGCAACTCACCGCCTGGCGACTGAGCGATCTCGAGTTCACCACCGAGCTCGTAGTCAGCGAACTGGTCACCAATGCCATCCGCTACGGCGCCCCTCCCATCCGGCTTCGGCTCATCCGTGACAGCGCACTCGTCATCGAAGTCACCGACGAGAGCAGCACCGCTCCCCATCTCAGACACGCCCGCGCCTTCGACGAGGGCGGACGCGGCCTGCTCATGGTCGCCCAGATGGCACAACGCTGGGGCACACGCCATACACACAGGGGCAAGACCATCTGGGCCGAACTATCGCTCAGCCAGTAACCCTCTGACGACTGATCTCAGCGGCTCGGGCGGAGGTGCACCCCACCCCGGCGAGGCAGGAACGCCCCGCCGGGGTCGCGTCGCGTGAGCCTGCTGGAGGAGCGGGAACCCGCCCCCCAGAGGGCGGCCCTCGAACGCAAGGGCGAGGCAGGGGGCGGGCAGGGGCGCGACGTCAGATGGCCGGCTCAGTCTTCCGAGCGTGGCGGCCGACATGTACCGGCGCGGCGACGCTCTGCCGCTTCCGCGAGAACAGGACCGCCAGGCCTGACAGCGTGCAGGGGACCGCGCCGAAGAGAAACGCAGCGGTGGCCCAGGTGCCGTGGTTGCTCAGCAGAGTGGCTGCCAGGGCAGAGGAGAGGATCGCCCCGATCGGACCCACCGCCGCGACGAAGGCGGCGCCGCGGCCTCGGATACGCGTCTCGTAGCTTTCGCCGACGAAGAACAGGACGCACGAGTAGGGACCGATCAGGAAGAAGGTCCCGATGCTGTAGAGCGCGACGACGGTCCAGAAGTTGCTGGGCCCGTAGATCATCGCGGTGAAGACGAGACCTCCGGTGATCCAGCCGGCGGCGATGACGTTGCGCCTGCCGAACCGGTCCCCGAGGAATCCGTGAGTGAGATAGCCCAAGTAGGCGATGACGTTGGACAGCAGCAGGATGACCAGCGAGTTCGTGAACGACACATGGTGCACGTTGATGAGTACGGTGGTGCCCAGGACGCTGAAGACCTGCACGGGGAAGTAGTTGAGGATGTGTCCGAGCCCCAGGGAGAGCGTGGTTCGCAGGCCCCTGCCGCGGAAGATGTCGGCCAAGGTGCTACGGGTCTCGGACTCGTCGACGCCCAGGGCGGCCGCGAGCTGTTCGGCTTCTCGGCGTGCGCCGCGGGACTGAAGTTGCCGCAGCTTCTGCACGGTCTCGAACTGCGGGGACTCACGCAGCTTGCGTGCGAGGAGCGCGACGACCAGTGACGGGACAGCGGCGAAGAGAAAACACCCGACCCAGCCGGTGATCGGCAGCATCACTGCCGTCAGTGCGGCGGCCAGGATCGCTCCGATCGGCCAACCGCCCTGCACCAGCGAGTAGATGAAGCCCTGACGCTTCTTGATCCGCGGATCGTCCGAGGCCCCGTAGAGTTCGCTGAGATAGGCGCCGTTGACACCCTGTTCCGACAGACCCAGACCGCTGAGCGAGCGGATGGCGACCAGCCCCCAGGCCGGCACGACACCTGCCAGAGCCGTGAGAACCGAGGCTACGCCGGCTCCGGCGGTGGTGACGGCCACGCCGGCCTTGCGGCCGAACCTGTCGACGACCGGCCCGGCCAACAGGCCGAGTGCCACCGCGCCGATGGACATCCAGGTGACGAGGGTGGCCTGCTCGGCTGAGTCCAGGCCCTTGTCCTTGCCTATCTCCGGCAACAGGGTGCCGAAGAGAATGAAGTCGTAGACAGCGAACGCCCAGGCCAGGAAGGCCAGCACAGTGGCGTATGTGATCTGTCGATTGGTGACGGGCCGAGGCCGCCAGGTGTTCTCGCTCTGGATCGTCATCGACCCACCTCCAGGATAGTTACCGTTCGCTGTCGATCGATTACTGAAAGTCGCGAACGGGGGGTGTACGCGTATGCGACATGAGGGCGATGCGCCTCATGCGCTTGTGAGGGAAAGGGGGCTGGAGGCCGGTTGGTCAGCCGGCCTCCGCCTGCGACCTACTGGCTCAGGCTGTCGGTCCGACTGGGTGCGGGCGCCTCGGAGCCACCCTCGATCTCCAGCAGAATCGGCAGGAGGTACCTGCGGAACTCCTCGTAGTTCTCGGTCACCGGGAAGTGGCCGAGCCTGGGCATCTCCCAGTACTTGCACCCGGGCACAAGGTCGGCCAGTTCCTTGGTGTCGGTCGGCGAGGTGTTCGGGTCGTACTCACCGGTGAGCAGGTACAGCATGCATCTGTCGGTGTCGATGGCCCGCGCCTCCTCGGGGGAGACGTTGTGGTCGTAGTAGTAGTAATAGAGGTCGCCCGCGAACACGCCCGGTCCGCCGCACTGGTACTCCCACTGGAGCTCCCGGACGTTCTCCTCGGGGCTGTACGGGGAGATGTTCAGCAGCATCGCGGCCCCGGTGGAGGTGCGGGACACGTTGGGGTTGTCGAACTCCCGGCGGATCCCGGCCATACCCACGTCGACGTACTCTGCGGCTGAGCGCAAGGCCCCTTCCACAGCGATGGTCGCCCGGTAGCTGTCGGGACAGTTGGAAGCCAGGTCGATGGCAAGATGCCCGCCCATGGAACTGCCCATGTAGACCGGCCGGTCCAGCTCCAGGGCCTCGGACAGCGCGTTGGGGAACGCCATCATGCGTGCCTTGGTCATCTGGTACTCCTGCGTCCACCACGACACTCCGTGCGGCGGCAGGGACTTGCCGTGGTACGGCAGGTCGAATGCGATGACGCGGTAGCGGTCGGTGACCTCCGGATCATTGAGCAGGTGCCGGTACTGACGCCCGTCCGAGCCGGCGGTGTGCCCCACGATCAGAGGGATGCCCTGACCGGCCTCCTCGTAGTAGACGCGGTACTCGACGTCTTCCACGGTCAGGTGGACGTAGCGTCCGGTGATCGGTTCATGCCTGGCCATGGTTCACGCTCCCTGTGCGTTGAGCCGGCGGAAGATCTGCATCAGCCGGTTCAGGGCCGGCAGATATGCGTAGAGCTGCTCCGTGTTGCTCAGCTGCACGCCATGCTTGATGGACGAACTCTGCAGCGACTGGAAGAACGGCCGCGGGTGCTCGGCGGTCATCTCCTCCCACTGCTCGCGGGTGCCGGACACGGCGATCGCCGCGTCCTTGGGATCGATGTCGCTCGGGTCCACCGACAGGAGGCGGCCGTCTTCATAGACGCCCAGCCACGCCTGGTCACCGATGGTCACATGGAGCTTGCCGGTGTAGTAGCGCATCTCCCGGGAGAACTCGAAGTCCTCATTGGCCTGCTTCAGGACAGCCGCGAAGTCACGCATGGGCGCGTCCTTCCTGTGTGGTGCGGAGGGTGTTGTCAGGGCGGTCGAGGAGCTCGTACATCCTCGTGTGGTCCTCGGCGGCGAAGCCGTTGTCCACGGCCTTGTGCCACACATCGGCGCAGTGGTGACTGAGCTCCGCGTCGACGCCCAGTTCCTCGGACAGGGCGATGGCTATGTCCACGTCCTTGGTCATCAGTCCGACGGGGAATCCGGAACCGAAGCTGCCCGAGAGCATGAACTGGGCCACCTTGTTCTCCGAGGTGTTGCTGCGCCCGGAGGAGGCGTTCAGCACGTCGGTCAGGGTCTGTGGTTCGATTCCGAACCGTTGCCCGATGTGAAGTGCCTCGACTGTGACGGCCACCGACGCGGCCGAGACGAGATTGTTCAGGGCCTTGGCCGCGTGCCCGGAGCCGGGTCCCCCGACGTGAATGAGGGACTTGCCCATCACCTCGAACAGCGGCTTCGCCTCATGCACGTCGGCGGCGGTTCCGCCGGCCATGATGGCCAGCCGGCCGTTGAGCGCTCCTCGCACTCCCCCGGAGACCGGGGCATCGACATAGCGCATGCCCTTCTCCTCCAGGGTGACCGCCAGCTGCTGAGAGCGGCTGGGTTCGGCCGAGGACATGTCGATGAACAGGGTGTTCAGTGAGGCCGCGGCCACGACCTGGTCGGTGAGCAGAGCGGCCTGGACGATGGCGGAGGTCGGCAGCATCGTGATGATGACGTCCGCGCGTTGCCAGGCGACGGTCCCGGCCGCAGCGGCAGTGGGGTGGGCGGCCAGGAACTTCTCCACGACTTCGGTGCTCCGGTCGTGGACGATCAGACTGTGTCCGGCCTGGACGAGGCGCTGAGCCATGGGGAAACCCATGTTGCCCAGGCCGATGAATCCGATGGTCGTCATGCCTCGGCCTCCATTTCGGCGAAGACCTCCCGTGCCAGCCGGAAGCTTTCGAGGGCGGCGGGGGCACCGCAGTAGACCGCGACCTGGAGGAAGACCTCCTGGATCTGCTCCTTCGTCACCCCGTTGCGGACCGCCCCGCGCACATGCACTTTCAGCTCGTGCGGGCGGTTCAGGGCGCTGATCATGGCCAGGTTGATGAGGCTGCGCTGAGATCGGTCGAGACCCGGGCGGTCCCACACATCGCCCCAGCAGTACTGGGTGACCACTTCCTGTATCGGCATCGAGAAGTCATCGGCACCGTCGAGGCTGCGTTGGACGTAGGCGTCGCCGAGTACCTCACGGCGGGTGGCCAGGCCCTTCTCGAACAGTTCCTTGTTCAACGTGTTGCTCCTTCGAAACCTGGTGTGCAGTTCCACACGGCTTGGATGTTGGTGAACTCGTGGATCCCGAAGTGGGACAGTTCGCGGCCGTAGCCGCTGTTCTTCACTCCACCGATGGGGATCCGGGGGTCGGAGACCGCTATGCCGTTGATGAACACCCCGCCCACCTCCAGACGCTGGGCCACGCGGGAAGCGAGGTCCGCATCGCCGGTCCACAGGCTGGCGCTCAGGCCGAACTGGGAGTCGTTGGCCATCGCGAGGGCGTCCTCGAGGTCCTCGGCCACCACCAGAGAGGCGACAGGGCCGAAGATCTCCTCGCGGAAGGACGTCATGGCCGGTGTGACATCGGCAAGCACGGTCGGCTGGAAGAAGCTGCCCGGTCCTTCGATCGGACTCCCTCCCGTCAGAAGCCGGGCGCCCTCGGCGACGGTGCGCTCGACCTGGCGGTGAATCTCCTGGCGGATGTCGTCGCGGGCGATGGGCCCGATGTAGGTCGATTCCTGGGTGGGGTCGCCTATCGTCAGCTTGCGCACCTCGGCCACGAACCGCTCGGTGAACGCGTCCGCGATGCCCTGGTCGAGGATGATGCGCTTGGCCGCGATGCAGATCTGCCCACTGTTCTGGAACCGGCCGTGGATCGCCGCCTCAACGGCCGCGTCCAGGTCCGCGTCGCCGAGAACGATGAAGGCGTCCGAGCCCCCCAGTTCCAGCACACTGCGCTTGATGGCCCGCCCGGCCTGGGAGGCGATGGCCGAGCCCGCACGGACACTGCCCGTGACCGTCACACCCACAACGGCCGGATGAGCGATGGCCTGGGAGACCACGTCGTTGTCGGCATTGAGGACGCTGAACGTCCCCTCCGGAACTCCGGCCTCCCGCCACAACCGTTCGACGGCCAGAGCGCAGCCGACCACGTTCGGGGCGGGCTTGAGAACGTAGGCATTGCCGCCCAGCAGGATCGGGATCGCCCCGCGCATCACCTGCCAGACAGGAAAGTTCCACGGCTCCACAGCCAGCACGGGTCCCAGTGGACGGTAGGCCACATGGGCCGCGGGCCCGATCGAGGTGGGAGCGTCGGCGATCATCTTCGCGCCGTTGTCGGCGTACCAGGACGCCACCCAGGCCGCTTTCTCCACTTCGGCACGGGACTGCGTGATGGGCTTGCCCATTTCGGCGGTGATCAGCGCGCCCAGTTCCTCCACATCCCGCAGCAGCAGCCGGGCCATGCGGGCCAGAGCGGCGCACCGGACCTCGGGACTGCTCTGGCTCCACTGTGCGAAGCCTTGCCGGGCACGGCGAAGGACGGCATCCAGTTCGTCATCACCGACGAACGGGTAGGTGTCGATCACCTCTCCCGTGGCGGGGTTGACCGACCTCGCGGCCGCGGGTGCTTGCAGAGTCACAATCTGGTCCTCTCGGAGCCGGGTGGGGAAAAGAGCACAAAGTTGGAGGACAACTCCGCGCAGTGCAGTGAGTGAGCGGGCATCCGACGGGGCCGGCGGCGGAGGGGCGGTGTGCGTCCTCATGCCGGCCTGTCAAAGGTGAGCGCCGCTTTCACGGCGCGGGACCGATTCCGTCCGGGGCGGCTGGTGAGCCCCACGCTTCTCAGGGCCGGTGACCGCTTGATAAAAGGTTAGGAGAGTGTCACGCTGCTGTGAACGAGCAGTTTCAGAACCTAAACTTCAGCGAGAGAGAACGATGGAATTCGCCCAGCTGGAGATGTTCGTGGCTGTGGCCGAGCATGGCGGGATCACCGCCGCTGCCGAGAAGTTGCTACGAGCCCCTTCCAACGTTTCCACCCGTATCCGGCACCTGGAAAAGGAGCTGGGTATGGACCTGCTTCTGCGTGACAAGCGACAGGTCACCCTCTCCGCCGAAGGGGAGGCGTTCCTCGAATACGCGCGGCGTTTGATCGACATCGCCGACGAGGCGAAGTCCCTGGCCAACGGCGAGCGGCCTCACGGCCGATTCCGCATCGGCGCTCTCGAAAGCACCTCTGCCGTACGGATCCCTTCGCTGCTGGCCGAGTTCCATCTGAGCTACCCGGAAGTTGATCTCGAACTGGAAGCCGGAGCCTCCGGCATGCTGTTCGATCATGTTCTCAACGGTCAGGTAAGCGCTGTCTTCACCGACGGCCCGCCCGCCTCCCCGGTTCTCACGGGAATGCACGCGTTCACCGAGAATCTGGTCATCCTCACCCCCGAGCCGGTGAAGACGATCGATGACGATTTCCGACAGTCGAACCCGACTGTCTTCCTCTTCGGCACCGTCTGCTCCTACCGCCAGCGATTGGAGGACTGGCTGGAGGAGAGCGGCATCAAACCCGGAAGGATGGTGGAAATCTCGTCCTACTACAGCATGCTCGCGTGCGTGGCCGCAGGAGCCGGCATCTGCATGATGCCGCGTTGCCTCTACGAGTCCCTGCCCGGAAGCAACCGGGTGACCTGCCACCCCATCCAGGGTGACCTTGGACGGGCGGAGACATGGCTCACCTGGCGCCGTGACGCCCGCTCCGCGAACCTGCGGGCCTTCGTACGGCAGGTCAGGGCGCACCTGGCCGCCCTCTCCGAGCAGCAGGCCCCCCTCGCCGCCTGAGCCTGGACGCCCGCGTTGCCGCCGGACAGCACGGAAGTGGTTCCCGCCGTGCTGTGCGCATGGCGGGAACCACTTCGGTGCACTGCCCTATATCTGGGTGCGGGGATGTGGTTGACGCCCGTACAGGGCGACCATGGGCACGATGAGCAGACCGAGCACCGCCTGCTGCGCCGCTGCGGACAGCCCCAGTCCCACGAGAACAGTCCCCAACAGGGTCATGACCGCGACGCCCAGCACCGTGGCCCCGTATCCGCCGCGGCCACCAAGCAGCGACGTGCCACCGACGACGACCGCGGCGACCGTCGTGAACAGGTACGGGCGGCCGACATCCGCGAAGGCGCCTCCGCTGAACCCGAGCAGCAGGATGCCGACGACCGATGCCATCGCGGCGCTGAGGGCGAAGGTGCCCAGCCAGATGCCGAGTTGCGGCACCAGGGCTCTCTCGGCAGCCGTCCGATTGCCTCCCATGGCATACAGACCGCGCCCCGGCCAGGTGCGGCGCAGGACGAGGATGACCACGACGGACAGCGCGGCCCACAGCCACACCGTGAGTCCGACGCCGGTCCCGAGGAAACTGCCGTTGGCGGACCCGGCGTCGGTGAGCCATCCGGGAACGCGGCCGTACACGGTCCCCGCCTGGTCGGCACCGACACTGACGACGATCTGCGCGCCTCCCAGCACGGCGAAGCCCATGCCCAGGCTCAGGATCAGGGATCTTCCGGGCTGGAAGTAACTGATCAGGCCTGTGACCGTGCCCACCACGAGCGCCAGTGCGACGACGATCAGCACGCTGGACCACGAGGACAGCCCTTGGCCGAGGAGCCAGAGCATCACGATGTTGGCGGCGCCGACGACGAACGGGATCGAGAGATCGAGCTCGCCGAGGAGTGCACACAGCGTCTGGCCTATGGACACGATGCCCAGGAAGGCGCCGAACACCAGCATGGTTTTGAGGTTCGTGCCCGACCCGAAGCCGTCCACGGCGAGCATGCCGGTGAGGACGAGGGCGACCACGAGAACGCCGGCCATGAGGCTGCTGTTCTGCACCGACTTGCGCAGAACAGCACGCGTAGCGCGCGGCTGCACGTGGCCGTCACCGGTAACGGGGTTTTCGTTCCGCGCGGACATCCCACTCATGCGAGCACCTCCACTCGGCCATGGCGACGTCGCCTTCGCAGACCGCTCCTCGTGAAGACGGTCCCGACCGCCAACGCGAGAACCAGAATCAGGCCGTACACCAGTTGCACCACGAAGCTGGCAGCGGCCCCGAAGTCGAACGTCGCCAGGGCATCACTGATCAGGAAGACATCGATCGCCCCGACGACCGCACCCAGCGCGCCCCCGCGTCCGCCGCCGACGCTGATGCCGCCGAGCAGCAGCGCGGTGACGACGATCAGCGTGTACTGCTGACCGAACGCCGGATCGCCCGAGGCGATCACCGCGGTGTAGAGCACCCCGGCGAGACCGGCGTAGACACCGGCGATGGCGTGGGCGCCGACACGCGTGAGGACGAGTGGTACGCCGCTTGCGAACGCGGTGCGCTCGTTGAACCCCATAACCCGCAGGTTGTGAAAGAAAGAGGTCCGCGCGATCAGCGTCCACACGACGAAACCTGCCACGAGGACACCCGTTACGGGGGAGAACACCGACGTCGGGGCACCCCAGGCGGTCAGCCAGGCGGGCGCCATGCCGTCGGGCTTGTCGGTGATCATCAGGTTGACACCGGCCAGGACCAGAAATCCGCTCAACGTCACGATGACCGGCTGCAGTCTGAGACCGGCGATGAGGAGGCCCTGGACGACCTCGAAGAGCACCGACACCCCGATCGCGAAGGCGATGATGAGCAGGGGGCTGGTCACTCCGGACTTGATCAGCCAGAACACCAGGCTCACGTTGACGAAGCCCACGAGCGGCCCGATCGCCAGGTCCACCCCTCCCCGGCCGGCCATGGCGACGGGAGTCAGGGCCATCGTGGCCATGATGAGCGGTGCGGCGCTGACGATCGCATACGCCGCTCCGTCGCTGGTGAACAGGTGGGGGCCGCGGACCGCGGCAAGCGCCAGCAGACACACCAGCAGGCTCACGGGAACAGCCGCATATCCATGGCGATCGGCGAGCCGACGAAGGAGGGAACTGTTTTTCGCGGTCATGATCCCAACTCCCTGTCCCCGTCGGGACGGCCGTCTGCCTGGCCGAACATGGCGGCGAGTACGCCGTCCACAGTGATCTGTTCGCCCTCCAACATCGTGAACAGCGAGTCGTCGCGGAACACGGCGACGCGATGGCAGAGTCCGATGAACTCCACGATCTCCGAGGAGAGGAACAGGACGGTGCTTCCCTGCGAGGAGAGCTGACGCAGCAGGTCGTAGAGGCTGTGCTTCGCGGAGATGTCGACCCCACGGGTGGGATCGTTGAGCAGGATGACCCCGGGATCGACTGCGAGTGCTCGGCCGATGAGTACTTTCTGTTGGTTGCCTCCGCTCAGGGTGCCGATGGGCGCTGAGGGCCGGTTCAGACGGATCGACAACGCTGCCCGCTGCTCCTCGAAAGCCTTCTGCACGGCTCCGAATCGAATCACGCCTCCGGACCGCTGGGTGCGGAACAGGGGCATACCGAAGTTCTCGAGGATCGACAGGTTGGGGAAGGTACCTTCGAGCTTCCTGTCACCGGGGATGTAGGCGACGCCGGCGTTCACCGCGTCCTTCTGCCTGGTGATCCGCAGCTCGTTCCCCTGCCTGTCGGCGACGGTGATCGTGCCTTCGGCCGCGGGCCGGATGCCGGCCACTGCCTGGATCAACCCGGCCTGTCCCTGGCCGTCCAGGCCTATGACGCCGACTATCTCGCCTTCGGCCACGTCCAGTTCGAACGGCGTCGCACCATGGCGGAGGCGTACACCGGTCGCACGTACCACGGGGGCACGCTCTCCATGGAGCACGGGCGGCGGATGTGCGGCGGTCGCCGCCCCCTCGCCGAAGTTGGCGGCATCGCCGGTCATCATCTCCAGGAGACGGTTCTCGGTGATCTGCGAGCCCTCGAGCGTGCCGACATCCACCCCGTTGCGCAGGACGGTGGCCCGATCGGCGAACCTCGTCAGTTCCTCGATCCGGTGCGTCACGATGAGCACGCACATCCCTGCGGCCTTGAGGCGGACCGCCGCCTCATACAGCCGCTCTGCTCCGGAGTGGTCCAGGGCGGCCGTGGATTCGTCGAGGATGAGAACCTGCGGCTCGCTGAGCAGAGCCCGTGCGATGGTGACCCACTGGCGCTTGCTCAACGGAAGGTCGTCAACGAGGCCGTACAGGTCGAGTGGTTCACCGAGCAGCCCGGTGAACACCTCTGCGGCGCGGCCAAGTTGCTCGGCCCTGGGCCCCTTCCGGGTCCGGGGTGCCTCCGCGCCGATGAAGAGGTTGTCGAACACGGTCATGCCTTCCGCCAGGAGGACCTCCTGGAAGACGGTGGCCACACCGAGGCTTCGCGCATGCGCGGGGCTGCCCGGCGTGCCGCCCTGCAGTTCGACGGTCCCCGAGTCGGCGGGGAAGACACCCGAAATGATCTTGGCGAGCGTGCTCTTGCCGCTGCCGTTCTCCCCCACGATCGCGTGGACCTCGCCGCGCCGGGCGGTGAACGAACAGCCCTGCAGCGCCTTGGTGTCACCGAAGGCCTTGTGCACGTCGCGCACGCAGAGCACATCGTCCGCGATGTCGTCCCGTGCGGTCACGCTCGCGTCCCGCGGACCGGAAGTGACCTCGGCCGTCAAGGTGTCCTCCCTCCGGTTCCGGCGCGTAGTACGTGTCATCCCGTGCTCCCGCTGCCCGGGACTGCCACGTCCTTGCCGAGCGGCGCCTTGGGCCGCAGGAAGAAGTTGTCGAGATACTTCTCCGAGAACCATTCCGCGGGCTCGATCCAGGTCGCGTCGTTCACGTCACAGCCACTCGGCGTGATCTTGCGGATGTCGTCGATGCCGTACTCGGTGAGCTTCCGGGTGATCGACTGGACCTTGGGACCCTGCCCCTGGAGGATGCGGACCATGATGCTCATGGCACCGGTCGCCTCGCTTCCGGGCGGCCACACGTTGAACAGCCGGGTCTTCCACTCCGGGTGCTTCGTCCAGTAGCAGGCAGCGCCCTTCTCACCGCCGATGGTCATCGGCGGCAGCTTGCGCCCTGATTCGAGCACGGCCTGCATCACGCCGATCTCCTGAGCGGACTGGGTGACGATGCCGTCGATGCGCTCCGGGTGGGTGGAGAGGAACTTCAGGACCTCGGTCTTCGCGATCTGATCGGTCCACTGTCCGGCCACGGTTCCGACCAGCTTGATGTTCGGGTACTTCTTCAGGACAGCCTTGACGCCCCTGTCGACGCTGTCACTGGACGCGGCTCCGGGAATGCCGTTGACATAGAGCATGTTGCCCTTGCCACCCATCTGCTTGGCCACGAAGTCGGCCATGGCGGCACCGCCCTGGACGTAGTTGCCGTACACGTTCACGGATCCCTCGGCCGACGTGAATCCCGAGAACGTCACGACGGGAACGCCGCGCGCCTGGGCGTAGGTGACCGCAGGGTTGATCGCGGTGGACGAGCAGCACAGCAGAATGATGTCGGCGCCCTGGTTGACCAGCTGATGTATCTGCTGGATCTGCGTCGAGTCATTCAGGTTGGACTGGGTCACGATCAGCTTGTCCACCAGCCCGGCCTTCTTGTAGGCGGGGACGAGGACCTTCTGCAGCTGGTTGAGCGACCCGGATCGCCATGTGTTGCCGGCGTACGAGCTGGCGTAGCCGATGGTCCACGGAGGGCCCTGTTTCGGCTTGAAGTTCGCGAAGGGCGATGAGCCGGTCGGCCCGTCAAAGTCCGTGTAAGCCGCTCTTATGTCGCTCGGCAGTGATTTCAGCCCCTGCTGTGATGACTTCTGTGTGCCGGATTCTGCTCCGTTCGATCCGGCGCACCCGGCGGCTGCCAGGACCAGTGCGGCGAGGACCGCAAGCAGGGCAAGTTGGGTTCGTTTCAACAAGGTGAGTTCCTTCATCGGAGGGGCTTGCATCTGCCGCATGCGTAACCCGCGCTGTATACGTCTTGAGGCCTGGCGAAAATAACCGTGATCCTCGCCGTCGGATCCATTCGGCTGTCGCTGAGCGCCCGTTCCCTCAGTGATCGTGAGACTTTTTTCATCCGGTTCGATCTGGTTGTCCCGGAAGGAGATGGAGGGAAATGCGGTTGGGTCGGATGGGCCCGCCGGGCCGGCGTGCCGGTGGTTCGCCGGAAGCTCGACGCCGATTCCTTCGCGGCCGATCTGCCGCGCCTGATCGTCGCACCGCCCGATGCACTGCGGCGAGCAGACAGTAATACCGTCGACATGTGCAGACAAGGGGGCGGACAAAGATCCTCGACACTCCGCACCCCAACACCCTCTGATCGAGTGCGGGTCCTACCGAGGAGAACATCCGCGATGACCTGGGCCTCGCTCGTCTTGAGCTGGGGCTCCTCGCACGCAAGGGCGCACGCAAACAGCGGCTTCACAGGGGGGAGTCGGGCCCAAGCCCGGCGGATCGGCCCCCGCCTGGCTCCATCAAGCCGGCGCCCGGCATCTGCCGCTCGCACAACGGGGAGTCACATACTTGCCCGACTCGTATTACCGTAATACTGTTCCGCCGGGGGCGACTCATTCCCTCCGGATGACGGGTCGCCGCCCCACGGACACGGCGAAGGCCGCGAACTCAGGCGCTCCAAGAGTCGCACGCCGGCCTGCCGCCCGCTTCGCGAGGAGATCCAGCACATGACGGATGGGCTGACACGCGTTGCGGGCCGGGTCCCGTTTCTCGGAGCGAGCATCAATGCCGCGCGCTCACGGCGGCAACCTCGCACGCGCGGACCACTCCGTGTCGGAATCCATATGAGCGCCCAAACCTGCGGGCACGGGCGAAGCGGCCAGGGCTGCGCCCCTGCGTCGCGTCGTCCACCTACCCGTGCGTTGAACGCATGGTCGGCGCCAAGCTGCGCTGAGCGTAGGCGCCGCCCGCGCCACATCGGCAACATCCATCCGTACAACGAAAGGAGAGCCGCATGGCCACCGAGGCCGAGGCTCAGGCATACATCGACGACATGGCTCGCGCGCGCGGTTACGTGCTGGACTACCACAAGGTGATGGCCAAGCAGGACTTCGACGTCCTGACGGCGGCCAACAACCTGGTGTCGAGCGCCTATCTCAAGCAGCGGAAGCTGGACCGCGCGACCAAGGAACTCATCTTCATCGTCAGCCTCACCGTGATGCGGGCCTCGAAGGGTCACATCCAGACCCACATCCGCGTCGCACTGGACCTCGGGCTGAGTCCGGGGGAGATCCTCGAAGCCATCGAGATCGCCCTGCCGGAGGCCGGCATCGTCGCCTTCCAGGCAGGCTTCGACGCGTGGCGCGAGGTAGTGGGGGCCGATGGTCTGGAGCCCACCGTCACGGTGCACGAGGGCGGTTCCGGCTCCAACTGACCTCGTCTTCCGTGTCTTGGTCCCCCTCATCGCTCCGGGACCAAGGCGCGGCTCCGTCAGCAACTGGGACCCCCGCGACCACCCGGAATGCCGCCATGCCCTCGCCCTCCTCGACTAGTACATCGGGTGTTACCGTATTATCAGGAACATGACGACTGAGGCTGCAGATTCGACCGTCGATGCCGTTCCCAGGATGGCTGCCCCTTTGCGTCAGCAGGTGATCGAACGGCTTCGCGACGCGATCTCTGGGGAGCAGTTCCAACCAGGTGAGCGGCTGGTGGAGAAAGTCCTGTGTGCGCGCTACGGCGTGAGCCGGACGGTGATCCGTGAGGCCCTTCGGCATCTCGAGGCCGAGGGTTTGGTCGACATCGTGGCGAACCGGGGTCCTGTAGTGCGGGTGCTCTCCGACCAGGAGGCAGACTCGCTGTACGAGGTGCGCGGGGCCCTTGAGGGCCTGGCCGGCCAGCTGTTCGCCGAGCGAGCCACGCCCGCCCAGCGGGAGCAGCTCCTACGTGCTTTGGATCAGGTGCGTACGGCGCTCGCCGACGGCTCGCTTGCCAGGTTGCTGGAGGTGAAGGACAGCTTCTATGACGCCCTGATCGAGGGGTCGGGCAACGGTGTCATCGGTACGGCCCTGCGCAACATCCACACCCAGATCCGCATGCTGCGCTCGCTGTCGCTGCAGGCCGAGGGGCGCCTCCCCCACACGCTGCGGGAACTGGAGGGCATCGTGGAAGCCACCGTCGTGCGCCGAGACCCGGAATTGGCCCGGATCCGTTGCCTGGAGCACGTGGGAGCGGCCGCCACCGCCATGCGCTCTGCGCGCGAAGCCAGGCGGGCCGCCGAGGCCTGATCACAAAGGCGGGCCTCGCCACACCCCTGACCATCTACAGCGCATTCTGTGCATCACACGTCTCGTCGGCCCAGCAACGCCCGACGGACAGGAGCCGGGCGCCCTGCGCGCGCCACCTCCCTTGAGGCCACCGCCGGGATGTACACCTCCCAGAGCAGCAGAAAAGCCTTGCTCATAGCGTCATACCGTAATATCGTCCTCTCACCGAGGCTGGTGAGAGGATGGACGCAGTCACCCCGCCCCGATGAGGCCGTCCGTAGCTGGCTGGCTCCATCCGAAAGGCATCGACATTCCCGTGGCCACAGCGGACACCACAGTGCCCACAGGTCCTTGGCTACCGCTTGCCGGACATGGGGCCAGGACCACCGTCGCGGTCGGTGTCGGCAGTTTGACGGGGTAGTCCGACTTCGCGTTCGTCACGTTCTTCGCGACGACCGCGGGCCGGCTGTTCTCCCTCGCTCGACTCCTCCGGTGGCTCTGCTCAGTTCACTGTGCGTCCGAAGCGCCACCGGCGTTCTACGCCTCTCGAGGAGTCCCCGGCAGGCGGCCGCTGCGGCGGCCCAGCACTCTGGGTTGACGCGACCTCACGGAGAAAAGATGAGCAACAAACAGGCGGTTCCTGAAGACCTCTACGAGGTGACCATTGTTCGCTACGGCACCAGAGAAACCCTGCGCAGCGATGTCTTCCTCAATTACCAGTTCTACGGCCTCTCCGACGGGCCTATGACTGTCGACTACTTCTTCTGGGTGGTCCGCGGCTCCAACCGAACATTCATCGTGGACACCGGCTTCAACAGCGAGGCGGGCCGCAAGAGGCAACGCACGACGTGTGTGGACCCCGTGACAGCGATGCGGTCCCTGGGCATTGACCCGGAGGCCCAGAACGACGTCATCGTCACCCACGCCCACTACGATCACATCGGCAATCTCGGCTCCCTGCCGAACAGCACCGTCTTCATGTCCCGGCGCGAATACGACTTCTGGACCTCCGAGATCTCCGACAAGACCCTTCTCCGGCAGTTCACCGAAGCCGAGGAGATCGATCAAATCGTTGCTGCCGCGAAAACGGGCCGCATGATCTTCGTGGAGAACGGATACTCGCCCGCGCCCGGCATCACCCTCTTGGAAATCAGCGGGCACACCCCAGGTCAGCTGGCTGTACTGGTGGAGACCTCAGAGGGATCGACACTGCTCGCGTCCGACGCGGTGCACTTCTACGAGGAGGTGGAGCGGGACATGCCCTTCGTCTCGCTGACCAGCCTTCTCGACACGTACAGCGGACTCCAGACCGTCCGTGACCTGCAGGCGTCTGGAGTGCGCCACCTGGTGACGGGCCACGACGCCTCGACACTCCAGCGATTCCGCCCTCAACGGGGCGATCTGGGGGAACACGCCGCCGTTATCGGATCCAAGGAGGAATGGTGACCGCATCGGGCACCGCGAGTTTTCCCGATGAATCATGGATCGGGCGATGGATCGAACACGCTTGGGCAGACCCCGAGTTGTGCCACACGGGTAGGTTCAGCAATTTCCTGATCGAGCTTGTCGTGAGTGACGGTCGAGAAATCAAGCTGACCTATCGAGCGGGAACACTGGCCCTCGGCGACAGTGAAGAATCTGACGGAGAAACCGTAACCCTGTGCGCGGATCTCCACACATGGACCGAGCTGTTCCACGGCCCACCCCAGCCGCTCCGGCACGATCTCCTGGCTCTGCTCAAGCATTCTCAGGGAATCGAACTACGCAAAGGTCGGCTCACACTCATTCGTAATTTGCGGGTCATTACGCGCCTGGTGGAATTGGGGAAGAATGTCGAAATCCAGTGAACCGGTCGTCCTGGAAGAGACGGTCGGACGTTACGTCCATCTCACTGCGGGCGGTGTGCGCTACCGCATCTATTTCGAAGAAGCGGGCTCAGGCCCGGTGCTGCTGTGCTTGCACACGGCCGGCGCCGACTCGCGGCAGTTCCGGCAGATGATCAATGACCGGGAGCTGACCTCTCGGTATCGCGTGATCGCCTTCGACCTTCCGTGGCACGGCCGCTCCCTGCCTCCCGACGGCTGGTGGCGTGAGGAGTACCTGCTGACGACGGACTCCTACCTCCAGATCATCCATGCTTTCGCCGACGCGCTCGAACTGCGCTCCCCAATCGTCCTTGGGTGCTCGATGGCCGGCTCGATCGTGCTGGAACTGGCCCGGCGCACCCCCGACCGCTGGCGTGCCGTCATCGGCCTGTCCGGTGCGCTCAAGGTGCACGGCCGGTTCCAGGACTGGTCGCTGCGTCCGGACGTCAACGCCCAGCAGTCGGTGCCGAGTTGGACCTACAGCCTGATGGCCCCGTCGAGCCCGGAGGAATGGCGCCGGGAGGTGTGGTGGATCTACAGCCAGGGCGGCCCGGGCATCTACCGGGGCGACACCTACTTCTACTCCGAGGACCTGGACCTGACGGAGAAGACAGGGGAGTTCGACACGAAGCGGTGCCCCGTCTATCTGTTCACCGGTGAGTACGACCATGCCTGCACGGCCGACGAAACCCAGGAAGCCATCAGCAGGATCAGCGGCGCCCGTGGCGGGCGGATGGCAGGGATCGGGCATTTCCCGATGGCGGAGAACTACGCGCTGTTTCGCGAATACCTCCTGCCGGCCCTCGACGAGATCAGCGAAGCTGACACCGCTACGGCGCCACCCGAGAACCCGGCGACCGCAGCAGGAACATGATCAACACATGCGGTGTGGCAGCCCCACTGGCCTTGGTCACCCATGCGCGATCGGCTCTCCGTGGGCTCCCCTGCCGAGGACATTCGGCGGTACGACACAAGCAGCGGGGGCCATGGACGGACTCCACGAAGGCCGCGCCCTGGGCCACATCAACACCTTTGACTGAGGAGCATCCATGGATTTCCACGGGAAGACCGCGATCGTCACCGGCGCCGGCAGCGGCATCGGCCGGGCGACGGCACTGAGGCTGGCCGCACTCGGCGCCTCGCTGACTGCCGCGGACAAGAACCTGGCGGCAGCAGAGGAAACGGCGGGCCTGGCCGGAAAGCGGGCAGTGGCAACCTGCACCGACGTCAGCAGTTCCGCTGACGTGCAGAAGATGGTCGCCGCGACGGTCGAGGCGTTCGGGCGGCTCGACATCCTGGTCAACAACGCCGGGTACGGCTTCCGCGGCACGGTGGAGACGATCTCCGAAGCCGACTGGGATCGACTGATGGCCGTCAATACCAAGAGCGTCTTCCTCTGCTCAAAGTTCGCACTTCCTGAACTGGTCAAGACATCCGGCGCCATCGTGAACGTCACCTCCTACACCGCCCAGGTCGGCATCCCCGACCGTGCCGCCTATGTCGCCTCCAAGGGCGCGATCGCGGCACTGACCAGGGCCATGGCCGTCGACCACATCGGCCAGGGCGTCCGCGTCAACGCGGTCGCACCGGGGACCGTGAACTCCCCGTACTTCTCCAGGATGCTCGCCGAGTCCGACAACCCGGAGAAGCTGCGAGCCTCACTCGACGGTCGCGCGCCGATCGGCCGCATGGCCGAGCCGGAGGAGATCGCCGATGCCATCGCCTGGCTGGCCGGCTCCGAGTCGCGCTTCGCCGTCGGCACCGTGCTCACCGTCGACGGCGGCACGTCCATTTGGGGTCGCTGACCCCCCTTGCCCGCAGGGCGTGAGGGTGTCAGTCAACGGCCATCAGGATGCCCAGGTGGGCGGCCGCGCAGTCCCACGCCGGCCTCGCTCGATGTCGATCCTGACGGGATCCGTCCCGGTCCCTTGACATTGCCGATTACGGTATTACGGTCATATGGCTGTCGGTTTTCGGAAGCTGATCCAGAGCCTCCGGCCGGCCCGCCCACTCTGTTTGAAGCGGCGCCTGCCCCTGACCCCCGTGACCCAAGAGCCGTCGTCCGGCCTTGACGCCGCAGAAGGACGCATCACGGAGAGGCAGCGGATGCGCCCGGTGAAGCCCTCGGCACATCTGTCCGCGAAACCGACATGTACAGCACGAAGGTGAAGGGAGATGGTCCCCAATGACACGGATCAGAGGCGCAGTCCTCGAACGGGTGGGTGACGCCGAGCCGTGGTCGAAGTCGACCCCGATCACGGTGGACGTGCTCGAACTCGACGACCCCGGACCTGGCGAGGTCGAGGTCCGCATGGAGGCGGCGGGCGTCTGCCACTCGGACCTCTCCCGCGTCAACGGCAACCGTGAGGTCGTCGTGCCGATGCTGCTCGGCCACGAGGGCAGCGGCACCGTCGTGCGCTGCGGGCCCGACACCGACGGTGTCGCGGTTGGTGACCGCGTCGTCATGACCTTCCTCCCGATCTGCGGCACCTGCGAGGCGTGCACCAGCCCCGGATGGGCCCTGTGCTCGCGCGGGAGCGCCGCCAACGCGCGCGGTGAAATGCTGGGCGGCGGGCGACGGCTGCGCCGGCGCGGCGGGCACATCGACCATCACGGCGGCGTGTCGTCGTTCGCGACCCGCGCCATCGTCGACATCGCCTCGCTCGTGGTCGTTCCGCCCGAGGTGCCAGCCGACGTCGCCGCCGTGCTCGGATGCGCGGTGCTGACCGGCGGCGGCGCCGTGCTCAACGCCGGAGGACTGAAGCCCGGGGAGTCGGTCGCGGTGGTCGGTCTGGGCGGTGTCGGATTCGCCGCCATGATGATCGCCGCCAGCGCCGAGCCGTCAGCGGTCCTCGCGGTCGATGTCCTGCCCGGAAAGCTCACCCGGGCCGGGGGCTTCGGTGCGACGCGCTCGCTCACCCCGCAGGACGCGGTCGCCGCCGACGCGCGCTACGACCTCGTCGTCGAGTGCACCGGCAACCTACGTGCGCTGGAGACGGCGATCGCTCTGACGCGTCCGGGCGGTCGGACCGTCACGGTCGGCCTGCCGCACCCCTCGACGCAGCTGACCATCTCGCCGCTCTCCCTCGTCACCGAGGCGCGCTCACTGATCGGCTCGTACCTCGGTTCCGGCGACCCCGCCGAGGACATCAGGCGCTATGCCGCCCTGTACCTCGAAGGCCGGTTGCCACTGGACAAGCTGATCACGGGCCACATAGCCCTCGCTGACATCAACAAGGCGATGGACGACCTCCACGCGGGATCGGTCCTGCGCCAGATCATCGATCTCGCGAACGAGCAGGAGCCGGCATGAGTGGACAAGGGCAGGTCGTCATCGTCACCGGTGCGGGCAGCGGCATCGGTCGCGCGACCGCGCTGCGGTTCGCCGAGCGCGGCTGGACGGTCGTCGCAGCCGACGTCGACGAGGGCGCGGCCGCCCGCACCGTCGCCGAGCTGAAGACGCCCGGCAAGGCGGTGTCTGTGGACGTCAGCGACAGTGCCCGGGTCGCGGCGCTGATCAGCACCGTGGTGCAGTCTTTCGGCAGGATCGACGTCCTGGTCAACAATGCCGGCTTCGGGTTCCGGGGCACCGTCGAGACCATCGAGGAAGCCGACTGGGACCGTGTGATGGCGGTCAACGCCAAGGGTGTCTTCCTCTGCTCGAAGTACGCCATCCCCGAGCTCGCCAAGACCGGCGGCCGCATCGTCAACGTCGCCTCGTACACGGCGGCCCAGGGCATCGCCGACCGCGCCGCCTACGTGGCGTCGAAGGGGGCCATCGCGTCCCTGACCCGGGCCATGGCGGTGGACCACATCGGCCAGGGCATTCGGGTGAACGCCGTGGCGCCCGGCACCGTCAACTCGCCGTACTTCGCCAAGATGCTCGCCGAGTCGCCGGAGCCGGAGAGCCTGCGGGCCTCGCTCGACGGCCGTGCTCCTGTCGGCCGGATGGCGGAGCCCGAGGAGATCGCGGACGCCATCGTCTGGTTGGCGTCCGAAGAGTCAGGGTTCGTGGTGGGCAGCGTGCTGACCGTCGACGGCGGTACCTCCATCTGGGGCCGCTGACCTCGACCGTGCCCGTCGAACCGTCCGGGCTCGGCAGGCGCCCTGATCGTACGGACAACGAACGCAGAAGACTGCAAGGGGAGAACGCCATGGTGAGCAACGACGCCCAGCAGGTCGCACGATTCCAGGTCATCGCCGACTACCGGCTGCGGGAAGGCACCGAGGAAGTGGTGCTCGGCCACCTCGCACGCCTCGCCGCGGCAAGCCGGACCGAACCGGCCAACATCAGCTACGAGTTCTTCCGCGACGCGGAAGATCCGGCCCACGTCGTCGTCCTGGAGCGGTACGTGGACGCCGCCGGCTTCGACGCCCACCTGAAGACCGATCACTTCGAGACCATTGGCAAGACCGAGATCATTCCGCGGCTCGCAGCCCGCACGGTACGGGTCTACGAGGGAACGGGAGAACGCCCGTGACCGGCGCGGCCACCCGCACAGCGCGAACCTCCAGCAGCACTCCACCCCCGTCCCCGACACGGACTTTGAGGACGTGAACCATGCCGGACAACATCAAGCTGCAGATCCTGCCGACCGGCACCATGCACGCCGACCTCACCTGGCTGCTCCTGGACCCTTCCAGGGTGATGGCGTCGCGCGCGGAGAAGAACAGGCCCGCGCAGTGGGTCGGCGTGCCCACGCACTGTGTGTTCATCGACCACCCCGAGGGCAAGCTGCTCTGGGACGCCGGTGTGCCCCGCGACTGGGAGACCCGCTGGGCCCCGACAGGCCTGCAGGAGTACTTCCCCGTCGATGAGGTCACCGAGGACCAGTGGCTGGACTCGCGGCTGGAGCAACTCGGCTACGAGCCCCACGACATCGATCATCTCGTCCTGTCCCACCTGCACTTCGACCATGCCGGCCAGGCCGACCTGTGGAACGACGCTCCACGCACGAGGGTCATCTGCAGCAAGGACGAGTACGAAGGCGCCTTCGGCTTCGAGGGGTACAACCTCGGCGCCCACGTGAAGAACGACTACGCGGGACTGCACTTCGAGACGGTCGAGGGCGACACCGAGATCCTGCCCGGGGTCACCCTGCTGCAGACCCCCGGCCACACCTGGGGCACCATGTCCCTGCAGGTCGACCTCCCCGACAGCGGCACCATGATCTTCACGTCGGACGCCGTCTACCGCTCCGAGAGCTACGGCCCCCCGTCGGTCGGCGCCGGAGTCGTGTACGACAGCCGAAAGTGGTTCGCCTCGGTGGAGAAGATCCGCAGCATCGCCGAGCGGACCAACGCCACCGTGGTGTTCGGGCACGACGAGGAGCAGATCACCCAGCTCAAGGTCACCCCCGCCTTCTACTCCTGATGACACACCGCCGGGGGCGGGCATCGCCGGCCCCCGGCCCAAGGACGGTCACCATGCGAATCTACGACTACGCCTGCGCGTGCGGCACCCGCTTCGAGGCGATGGTCAGCGGCCCCGACGCGCCCCCGCCCCCATGCGCCGACTGCGGCCGGCCGACCCGGCGCCTGCCGTCCGCGGGCGCTGCCCTGCTCGGCCAGGCTCGGCTGCCCGCAACCGCCGACGCCGCGCCCAAGTCCTGGGACGGGACCCACCAGGGCAACACCGAGTACATCGCGCACTGGCGCCGCACCCTCGACGCACGCGCGGCACTGGAGGAGCGCCACCCGGAACTTGCCGAGAAACGCTCACCCGTCGTTGCCCACGAAGGCCCTTACCACGCCGCCCCGTTGACGGCAGACGAGCTGGCGTCGGGCGCGATCAAGCCGCGCCACCACGCGCACCCGCACCCCCATCCGCACTCACACCAGTTTCCGGCGAGGCAGAACCCGGGAGAGTGATCTCCCCGCCCCTCAGTACGCCTGCCCAGCAAGGCCCGGACATCCCGCACCGTCACGGGCCGTGGTGCGGCGGCCAGTGCTGTGCGGGCCTCCGTCATCGTCGCGTCACGACGTCGTCGAGCTGGTCCAAGTGCACGCCGATCACCCGAAGATCTTCATTCTGCTGGTCCGCAAGGGCTGGCGCAGCTCGGTGAACACCGTCGCGAAGCTGATGGCCGAACTCGGCCTCGTCGCCCGGGTGGTAAGACGCCGAAGCGGGCTGACCAGGCCGGGCAAGCGGTCCGCTGCCCCCGCCTTCGTCAAGCGGGACTTCGTCTGGGAGGACGACATGACGGAGATCGTCACCGAGAAGGGCAAGCTCCACCTCGCCACGGTCATTGACCTGCTGTCCCGGCGCCTGCTCGGCTACGTGATGGGCGCCCACCATGATTGCGGAGCTGGTCGTGGCCGCGCTGAACATGGCTGGGGCCACCCGGTGCGGTGACGTCCGCGCCGCAAGCTGGGCGTCACCCAGTCCATGGGCCGGGTCGGCTCGTGTTTCGACAACGCTGTCAGCGAGGCTTTCGACAGCGTTCTCAAGGTCGAGTACACACAGCGGGTGCGGGTTCAAGAGCCCGACGGACTACGAGAACGAGTACTGCGCCGGCCTCACCGCCCGGGCGCCAAGGCAGGACGATTGCTCGGAGAGACGCTCACCGAGGCGGATCCGACACAACGCGCTCGCCGATGGTCCGCCGCGCCGGTCAGCTCACCTGTGGCGGCGCTCGGCCTGAATCCCCACCAAATCACTGGGAAAGTCGGCGAATTGTTCAGCCACGCAATGCCTTTCGGACGGTCTCCGTGGGAGTCTCACCATATTGCTGCCGGTAATACGAGGAGAATCGGCCTAGGTGTAGAAATCCCCAGTGTGTGGCGATGTCGGTAATGGAACGCCGACCGGCCAGGGCCATCAATTCATTTCGGACTCGTTCGAGACGGACTTTTCGAACGTATGCCATCGGTGTGATTCCCGTGGCCTCACGAAATCCCACTTGCAGTGACTTCGCGCTGACACCTGCGACCCCGGCCAGACGCGCGATGGACAGGTCCGACTCAGGTTGCGAATCGACAAGGTCGATGACGTCCTTGATCCTATTGCGCTGCGCCGGCTTCGTCGGCGTGCAGAGCTCGTCACTATAGCTGTGCGGCACGGCCAACAGCAGTTGAGTCAACACGAATGATTCCAACTGCCTCAGGGCGAGCGGAAATTCAGCGACGCCTCCGGGCCGGGCGAGTTCAGAACGCAGAAAGCGGACCGCTGAGACCAGGCCCTGTCCGGCTCCTGTGGTCATGTCGAAGCCGAGCGAAAAATCGATCGGCCCTTCCACAGGACGGTTCAGCAACACTCCCAGATGTTCCTCGACCGCCTTGCTCGGCAGCAGGACGGCGTACTGCAGGGCATCGGGGCTCCAGCGGACGGTGAAGTCATCGAACGGGCGGACCATCACCCCCTGCCACATCCCCGTCGTCACCACACGCCGGCCGGCCTGTGTCACCCTGCTCCTGCCCTGCATGGTCAGGTTGAGGTGGTAGTTCTGCACCATCTGCGGGACCAGCAACTCGGCGTCCGCCCCGTAACCGAGGTGCCCGATGAGCAGTTGCTGGGACCGTAGAAAGTGAAACTTGAAGTCCAGCGGTTTCCCGTCGTGAGACTTCAATTCATGAGGCACGTAAACGGACGCAATCACGTCATGGGCCTCTTCGAAGTCCCTGGTCCTCACGGTGTCGGGCCGCAGTTGCGGATCCGGCTGCCGAGAAGATCGATCAGGGACGCGCGAAAGGAGGCTCCCCGGTGCCGGCATGGCGGGCTCAGAGCTGCGAAGAAGATCTCCCGCATCTCGCTGCACTCGCTTGGATTCCACTCCGGAGCGGCCTTGAGTATCGCCGCTCAAGCCTGTGATCACTTCGCCACCTCCACCCGCCACCATGGGAAACCGCATGGCCTAGACTTGCGCAAGACAATAGAGCAAGTGTGGGCGGGTGTCACTATCCAGAGAACGTCGCGACTATCCGTTCCGCGAATTCATCACCGATAACGGCTCTCACTTTTACACGCCGCCCACCACGGCACCCCTGTCGTCCGGCATGGACTCGCTGCTCCATCGAGACTGTCGGAACGACGGGTCAGACGATGTCCAGTGCATCGAGCAGTGGAACAGCGAGCTCTTGCCGGCCGTCGATCTTGCAGTGGTCCACCCAAGGACGCCGGGTTGTTCCCCACGCCACGAACGCACTTGCGTCCGAAATCACGCGCACCGCTCCGAAGTCGCCCTCGCCAGTGCTCAGGCCTCCGTCCATGCACCGGCTGACCGTCCACACACTCGCCCCGGCGCCAGTGAACTCGAAGGTCACGGGCGCCGTCACCGTCTCGTCGAGCAACGAGCCCTGCATCTGCGGCAGCCCCCACATCATCCACTGCACCGCCGCGTACAGTGCGGCTTGGCTCACTGGCTCGAGGGCTCGGGCCGCCGGGGTGGGATCGACAGGCCCGTACGGCCGCAGGATGTCGTGCCGCAGATGACAGAAGTAGTCGAACACCTGGGCGTTGGCGAGGGCGTGCGTTGGATAGGTTCCCAAAGTCGGGATCGTCACGGGAACCGACGCTTGAGGCTCTTCCTGCTGGGCGAGCAGTTTCTGCTCGAACAGCGGGACATAGGTGTGGAACTCTTCGAGAATCTCTTCGATCGAACGGTTCCGGCGCCGGTCGACACGCACATCGTGCTGTCGTTCACGGTTCGATGGGAGCGGCGGCGCGCCCTCGGGTTCGGGGATGGGATCAATGGCCTCATGAGCGTTCGCGGCCATGTGGGCCACCACATCACGGATCCGCCACCCGGCACAGGCCGAGTCCATCATCCACTCTTCGCGAGTCAGCGTCCCGATGACGCGCTCTACGTCGCGCCGCAGGGCGGGGAACTCCTGAGCTGCTTCCCTGGTCACGAGTTACTCACCTTTCCTTGCCGGTGACAGTGGAGGCGTTGCCCGCAGGCACAGGAAGCCCGTACTTGCCGCCGAAGAATACGAGTGGATGCTGAGTCGAATCGGAGCCCAGCGTCCGTATCTCCGCGGCGACGATCGTGTGGTCGCCACCGTCGTACTCCGCCCACACGGTGCAGTCGGCCCACGCGATGGCACCGTCCAGGATGGGGGCCCCGGATGGTGCGGGCGACCAGTGCACACCCGCGAACTTGTCGGCGCCGGACCTGGCGAAGGCGTTCGAGATCTCTTCCTGGTGCGTCGCCAGGACGTTGACGCAGAAGTTGCCCACGGCGCGGATGCGCGGCCAGGTCGTCGAGGTACGTGCCGGATTGAAGCTCACCAGCGCCGGATCGAGAGAGAGCGAGGCGAACGACTGGCACGTGAAGCCGATCGGACCGGTTTCGTCGGCGGCGGATATGACGGTCAGACCTGAGCAGAACAGCCCCAGAGTTTTGCGCAGATTCCGTGGGCTGAGGGGTTCCTCGACCAGAAGAGTTTCTGGCATGGTGTCGGATGACATGGACATGATGCTCCCATCACTTTCCAGATAACTGGGGAAATCCGTGGGATGAATTGTGCCGCCAGAGCCGACGGCATCGGCGGCACAATTCGATTGAAAGACCGCGAGTCTTCAGCGGTATGCCGAAAAGGGGCCACGGCCGCTTCTTCTGACCGAGCGTCAGAAGATGGGCGGTCCTTTGGTGACCACTCGATCCGACAGCAGAGGAACAATCTGCCCGAACACGATGTCCTTCACGTGAGGTGTGGAGAAATGGTGATCGAAGTCAGCTGCTTCCTGGTACCTCTCGACGATGAAAAAGACATTTTCATCGTCGGCCGATCGATGCGGTTCGTACGAAATGCAACCGGGCTCCTTCAGAGTCTCCTCCCGTACCTGCCGCAGCAGGTCCAGGAGCCGGTCAGTGTGTCCATCGATGACGGTGTATCGAGCGACAACCGTGAAGGTCACGTTTCCTCCCTTTCCGGAGACGACGCACGGCCGGTCGATCAGTGCCTGAGGCCGGCATCACGCATCAGGGGCATGACCTTCTCGTTGAAGTACTCGAGTTCCTCGGCGTAGTCCAGGAATCCGATCAAGGCGCCGTCCATTCCGGCATCGGAAAGCTGCTGGAACTGCTCGACGACCTGTTCGGGCGTGCCGACCAGGTTGATTCCGCCCCAGCCGGCGATGAACCGCTCCTGCATCTTCTCGATCTGCGCGTTCGACGACTGGCTCTCGATCCCGAGGACACTCATGATGTTGCGCGCACCCGGCCAGTCACCCTGGTCGATGATCTCCTGGTGCACCGCTTTGGCTTCGGCTTCGGTGTCGCGGCACACGACCAGCGCCATGGTCATGACCTGGATGTCGCGCTGGTACCTGTTCTTCGCCCGGGCCTTGATCGCGTCGGAGTACTCCTTCATGCTCTCGCGGGTGTCGAGAGCGGTGAAGTTGACGTCGACGTGCTTGGCGTTGAACTCCAGTGCGGCGCGTGACGTGCCGGCGTTGAGCAGTAGGGGCCGGGGCTTCGACAGTGGCTTCGGGTATGCCTCGACGCCCTTGGACTGGAAGTACTTGCCGTCGAAGTCGAATGAGCCGTCCTTGGTCCACAGCTCTTCGGCGAACTCGACCCACTCGCTACCGAACGCGTACCTGTCGTCGTGTTCCAGCTGCTTCTTGCCGAACATCTCCATTTCCGGCGTGAACCAGCCCATGACCAAGTTGATGCCGTAACGGCCGTTGGAGATGTGGTCGATGGTGGTGGCCATCTTGGCGGCCGCGATGGGATGCACCGTCGGCAGGTGACACGTGGTGAAGACGTGGATGTTCTCCGTGGCCTCCGCAAGGCCCGCTGCCCACGTGAAGGTTTCGTAGCAAACGCCGTTGAAGTTCGTCTCACCACCGAATCCTCGCCACCGCGCGATGGGAACGATCGCTTCGAAGCCGCTCCTGTCGGCGAGCTGAGCGATTCTCTTCTGCTGCTCCCAGGTGACGCGGAAGGATGTGGGGGCGTGGCTGTTGACGATGCCGCCGCTGCAATTGAAGGCGAAAACCCCGAGCTTGAACTTCTGGTCGTTCATCATGGGTGTGGTGGCGACATCGACTTCTCCGACGCCGAAGGTGTCCTGCTGATGCACGGGCATGGTCACGGAGTTACTCCGGTCACGTCGAGATGAGTACCAGCCGAAACGACTGGGCTACCTGGCTGTCACAAGGTAGCCATCTGTGGGCGCTATCACTATCCGAAAAATAACGCCGATGTCCGTCTGTCAGAGAACCCGACCCAGCGATGCAGGAACATCTGGTTCAGTCGTAAAGCCTTCGTCAGAGAACGCGGTGCGGGAACAGCGTCGGCGACGAGTGAATCGTGGCCCTTCCAAGATTTCCGTGCAGCCGGTCATGCTTCCGTGCGCCGGTGACGCTCCGTCACGGACGGCGGGATGCTCGGTCAGATCGTGGCGAGTACGGCATCGACGATCTCGGCGTCATGTCTGGACTGCGAGGTTTCTGTCGAGACGTCGGCACAGCGGCTACGAGCGCCGGCTCGCCGACGACGCAGTCGGAGGCCGGCGAGTGTCATCACGTGGACCATCCGGCGCCTGTTCTGCGACAACCCGGGCTGCGCGAGAGTGACGTTCGCCGAGCAGGACGATGGACTGACCGTGCGTTACGGCCGGCGGACTTCGCACCTCAAGGGCATGTTGGGCGCGATTGCGGTGGCCTTGGCGGGCCGCGCCGGTGAACGCCTGGCGGCCCGGCTGTCGGCTCCGGTCAGCGACACCACGCGCTGAGCCTGGGGAGGATCATCTGCCGCGACCGTGGCGGCGCCTTCGCGGACGGCGCTCGCACCGGTGCCCCCAACGCCGTCCAGGTCGCCGATTTGTGGCACGTCTGGTACGACCTCGCCGAAGCCGTGAAGTCCGTGGTCAGCAAGCACAGTTCCTGCCTTCGCGAACCGGCACCTGCCCCGGAGTCACCCCCTGAAGTCCTGCACCCGCCGTTCTCCCACGCGGGTCGGCTGACCGAGCGGGTCCAGCAGCACCACACCGCCGTGCACGATCTGATCGGTCCCCAGGGTCTCAACATCCGGGCCGTCGCCCGCCGACTGAAGCTGTCCCGGAACACCGTCCGCCGTTATGCCCGCGCCGTCACCTGGGAGGAACCGGCCACCGGCCGCTGGCAGAACCTCCCCAGCACCCTGGACCCCTACAAGCCCTACCCGCACCAGCGGTGGCACCAGGGCCACACCAACGGCGCCAAGCTCCACGCCGAACTCCGTGAGCGCGGCTTCACCGGCTCCTACTCCGTCTTCCGCGACTACCTCCGGCGCTTCCGCCGTCTGCCCGCCGACGCCCCGCCCCCACACCGGCCACACGGCATCCGCAAGGTCACCAGCTGGATCACCCGAAACCCCGACCGCATGAACGACGACGACCAGCAGAAACTCAAGGCCATCCTGGCGTGCTGCCCCGAACTCGAAGCCGCCACCGGACACGTCCGCTCCTTCGCCGCGATGATGGCATTCCGCAGCGCGAGCCGCCTGCCCGAATGGATCGCCGCAGCCCGAGCGGACTCCGCCATCGGCCTCCGCGGCTTCGCCGACGGCCTGCTCACCGACCTCGACGCCGTCGTCCTCGGCCTGAGCACGGGATGAAGTTCGGGCTGCGTCGAGGGCAGAGTCACGGACATCAAGTTTCGCAAGCGTCAGTTGGGCGGCACTCCGCTACTCCGCAAGCGCGTCAAGCTCGTGGCTGCCGGCCGTCGACAACACAGAGCCGCGTGCAGTAGTCGGCAGCGCGCCCCCGACTGCGAGCCAACCCGGGCCCGAAACGTGAGGGGCCGCATTCGGCTCGTGATCCTCCGAGCTTCGAAGTCAATGGTTGCCTAGTGCTCAGGGCGCGGCTTGGCCTTGATGGCGTGGCGGGCGGCCTTGTAGGTCTCGGGCAGGAAGCGGTGTTCGATGGCGGTGCGCTTGGTGGCGGTGTCGCCGCCGACGACCTCGGCACGTCCGTTCATCAGGGCGAGGAAGCCCTGGCGGGCGACTTCCTTGCGGCTGTTCTTCTTCATGCCGGGGCCGAAGGCGGTGTTGTTCATGCCGGCGCTGGCGTGGAAGTCGCTGTCGGTGGCTCCGGGCATGAGGCAGGTGACGCTGACGCCGTGTTCCTTGAGTTCCTCGCGCAGTCCGAGGGCGAACATGCGGGTGAAGGCGCGGGAGGGCCCGTACACGGTCTCGTAGGGGGTGGGCAAGGTTGCCGACAGCGACGAGGTGATCAGGATGCGGCCGCGGCTGTTGCCGGCCATGTGCCGGGCGACGTGCTTGGCCAGGTGGACGACGGAGGCCACGTTCAGCTGGATCAGGGAGAGTTCGTCGTCGAGGTCGGTGTCGAGGAAGGCCCCGCCGATGCTCCGGCCGGCGTTGAGGACCGCGGCGTCGAGCGGTCGGCCGGTCTCCCGCACTGCCCGCCACACCGTCTCGACGCCCTCGCTCCGGGAGAGGTCGGCGCGCACGGGAGTGACGTGGACGCCGTGCTGCGAGAGGTCGGCCGCTGCCTGGTCGGTGTGCTCGCTGCGGCCGGTGGCGATCAGGTCGAACCCGTTGATGGCGAAGAGCTTCGCGAGTTCGTGGCCGATGCCCGCGGAGGCCCCGGTCACCAGGGCGAGCGGGCGGTGGGAGGTGATGCTGCTCATGAGAGGTGCTCCTTCTTCGTGTGCCGGTGGCTGGCCGGTGCTGCCGATCGCCGACCACGAGGCTGGGGGTGGCGTTATCAGTCCTGGCAGGTGGGGTGGATGACGAGGCCGTTGACTGTGACGCCGGTGGGCTGGCTGAGGGCGTAGGACGGCGTCGGCCACGCGGTCCGGGCGGATGGCACCCGCTGCGGTCCTGGGCGATCTGCTTGCCCTCGGCGTTGCAGACCTCGTAGGCCCAGCCGGTGTCGTTGACACCGGGGATAATCATGGAGACCCGGATGCCGTGGACGATGCCGACTTCTTGGCGGAGGCTGTCAGTGATGTCGCGGATGAAGAACCTGGTGGCGCTGTGGACGCCGCCGACGTCCCCAACGCGGATGCCGGCACCGCGCTGAGGTTGACGATGTGGCCCGACCGGCGGGCGATCATTCCGGGCAGGACGGCGCTGCCGGCGTGCGGGAAGCCGTGGGGGTTGGTGTCGATCATCTTGTCCCAGTCGTCGACGGCACGGTCGGACCACTTGGAGAAACAGCATCGGGCCTGCGTTGCTGACCAGGTGGCCGGCAGGGCCGTACTCACTGGCGGTGAAACCCATAGACCCTCGACGTCGTCTGGGTGGGTGACATCGGCGTTGTGGGCGGCTGGGACGACGCGGGCGGTGGTCGCGTCGATGTGGAGGAGGCGCGGTGATGGCGCTGACGCGGCCTGGGAAGCCGGGTTCGTGGCTGTCTGCCATGGTGGCTTCCTCCTTGCCGTGCGCACTGGTCGAACGGTGCGCGCGCAGAAGTCCACATCGGCGTCCGTGATCGCGTCGGGCTGGTAGGTCAGGTCGTCGAAGAACCGTGTGCGGTACCAGCGTTCCCTGGGCCGTGGGTGAGGCCGCGGCCGGCGACAGGCTGTACGGCGTTGTCACCGGCCGGCCCGCCCGACTTCGAGGTCAGGCGGCGGAGGCGTGGAAGTCGGCCGACTTCGTCAGCGCCTCGTTCGCGCGGATCTCGGCGAGCATGGACTCCAGCTGCTCGATCGCCATGCCGTACGCCGGAGCGCCCAGCAGCAGGCGCTGGGGGTGGGTGTCGGCGGCGAGGGCGGTAATGATCGCCCGGGCGGCGGCGTGGGGGTCGCCGGGCTCCTTGCCGGTGTCCGCGCGGAACGCCGCGCGCTGCGCGCCGACCGTGTCGGCGTAGTCGGCGATCTCCCGCTCGGGCAGGGTCTCGTTGGCGGAACGGCCGGCCCAGTCGGTGCGGAAGGGGCCGGGCTCCACGAGCAGCGTGGTGATGCCCAGCGGGGCGACCTCCTGGCGCAGGGCGTCGGTCAGGCCCTCGACGGCGAACTTGGTGGCGGCGTAGTAGCCGACAGCCGGAAAGGCGCGGAGTCCTCCGATGGAGGAGAAGTTCACGACCGTTCCCGAGCGGCGATCGCGCATACCGGGCAGGACGGCGCGGATGACGTCGGACAGGCCGAAGACGTTGATGTCGAAGATCCGGCGGATCTCGTCGTCGGCGCTCTCCTCCACGGCGGCGAAGTAGCCGATGCCGGCGTTGTTGACCAGCACATCGATGCCGCCGAAGTGTTTCTCCGCAGCCTCGACGGTCTCCCTGACCTGAGCGCCGTCGGTGACGTCGAGGGGCAGAGCGAGCGCCTGGCCATTGCCCTCGACGAGATCCTGGACCTGGGCGACGTCGCGGGCGGTGACGACCGCCTTGTGGCCGGCGGCAAGGACTTCCTGGGCCAGAGCGTGGCCGAAGCCGGTCGAGCATCCGGTGATGAACCAGACCTTCTGCTGAACAGTCACGATGCGGATCTTCCTCAGAACGGGCGCACCTCTCCCACGGCGATCACCAGGGGTGACAGTGAAGGGGGCGCTATGTACGGGGGAAAGCGACGCCCGCCCCGGCCTGTGTCACGCACACGGCAGGCGGGCCGCGAACCTCTCAAGGTCGCTGCGATGGCCGCCCAACCATTGATGCACGCCGCGAGGCGGCGGACCAAGCTGTGAACGGGGGCCATTGCTGCCGGGGAAAAACCTTCCCCCTCACGCCCGTGGATCCCCGCGACGACCCGGGGAACACTGGCGGACATGGCGAACAATGCCGAGGAGATCAAGAAGTTTCTGCGCGCCCGGCGCGACGCGGTCCGCCCCTCCGAAGTCGGCCTGGCGAACTACCCGGGCCGACGGGTACCCGGCCTGCGCCGCGAAGAGGTCGCGCAGCTCGCCGGGGTCAGCGTGGACTACTACACACGCCTGGAACAGGGACGCCTCACCAGCGCCTCCGAAGGCGTCATCCTGTCCATCGCCGAGGCCCTGCGACTGACGCAGGCCGAGACCCAGTACCTGCGTGACCTGCTGCGCCCCCAGCTCCACCGCAGCGTTGAACCGGCGCCGCCCCAGCAGGTGCGGCCCGCTCTGCTGCGCATGCTGAACGGGCTGCATGACCAGCCCGCCTTCGTCCTCGGCCGCCGCAACGAGGTTCTGGCCTCCAATGACCTTCTCGACGCCCTGTTCACCCCGTTCAACCACCGCCCGCCCGGCGAGCGCAACCTGCTGCGCTGGCTGCTCCTCGACCCCGCCGCCCGCTCTCTGTACCTCGACTGGGCGCAGATCACCTCCGAGGTCGTCGGCGTGCTGCGTGCGGAGGCCGGCCGTAACCCGGACGACCCGCAGATCGCCGAATTCGTCGCCGAACTGCGCTCCGCATCCCCCGAGTTCCGCACGTGGTGGGCCGAGCGGACCGTGGTCGAACGCACCTGGGGCAGCAAACGGTTCAACCATCCCGTCGTCGGCCGCCTCGACATCACCTACGAAGCCCTCTCCCTGCCCGGCGACCCCGACCAGATCCTCTTCGTCTACGCGGGCAAAACCGACGACGACCTTGGAAGACTACGTATCCTGGCCAGCTGGTACGCCCAGTCCACCACCCACCCCATCACTGCCGGACAGGGCACTGCCCAGCCGCAACGGGGAGAGCCGGGCGAACAAGAGCCCCGCCAGGCGTAGGCCCGCTGCGGCGTCGCGCCCGGGCCGGCCTGGGCTTCGAGGTGCGTCGTCGGCCCTGATGGGCGCATAGGGGGCCGACATCAGGCCAGCAAGGAACGGTCACCGGTTCGACCCCGATCACCGATCGGGCCCCGTCCAGCGCTCACATCACCTGCACTGCGCCGTGCTCGAGGACCAGTTCGGTGACCGCCCCCTCCACCGAGACCGGCTCGGCGGCCAGGCTGACATGCACTGTGCCCCGGCCGACCCGGTGAGCCGGGGTGTCCGGGGCACACCGGGCTAATGCGTGCCCTGCGGGGCGCGGAGCGACTCGGAGCGCTGGCCGGCTATGGGCCGCAGTCTCAGGCTCCTATGTCGCCGCACCCTACGTCGGTCGTCTGCTGGCCGAGCTGGGTGTCGACGTCATCAAGGTCGAACCGCTGGTCGGCGATCCGTGGCGCATGCAGGGCTGCAGCCGCAACCGCGGTCTATTGGCTTCTCACCTCCTGCGATGTGGTCGTCGACAACTTTCGACTCGGTGTCACACGGCGACTCGGCACGAGCCATGAAGACCTCGCCAAGGACACGAAGGACATCGCCACGGTTTCGGTGACGGCGTACGGCGGCGAGCGGGGACCATTGGCCCACAAGCCCGGCTATGACGTCGTCATCCAGGCGGCGGCCGGGATGATGCTCGCCCAGGGCGGCGACGACGAGCCCGTCCCGCTCTCGGTCCCTCCGAGGTACAGCACCTGTCGACCTCGCTCGCGACGACGTCCGTGTTCCTTCAGTCGGCGGACCTCGTCGAGTACGCGGATCGCCCGGCGGGCCGGTGGGGAGGGCGGGACTACGCCGGGCCGGCGCCCACGGACCGCTTCTGTCCCGTGAGCGACGGTTATGTACGCCTGCGGACAGCGGTCCTGGAAGCCGAGAAATGGCGGGCGGCCGGAATCGACCTGGACGACACCGCACTGCGATCGGACCCGATGACGGAGATATCCCGGGTGCTCGCGTCATGCACCCGCGAGAGCGCGGTTGCGAAGCTCACCGCCGCGGGCGTTGCTGCCGTGCCGGCGCGGCGCGCGTCGGAAGTGGCGACTGACGCCGGGCTGCACGCCCGACACCTCCTCGGCACGTTCACTGCCACGGACGGGCGCCGCTTCGTTACCAACGACCGTCTGGCGGACTTCGCCCGCACCATCGTGGACACGTACTTCATGGCGCCCGGCCTCGGCGAACGCTCCGTCGAACTGCTGGCGGACAGCGGCGCGACCGCCGAGGAGACAGAGACCCTCATTCGTTCCGGCGTCGTCATCGACGGTTCCCCGGTCGACATCACCTACCTGCCCCCTACCGGTGAGACGGTCGTCGCGGCTCTCTCACGAGCGTCGTGGGTGGGTGTTCATTGAACGGACAAGACGTACTCGTCCGCAGCCCCGACGCACAAAGATCAAGGGCGACGGCCTTGCTGCACCGGGCGCTCCACGGGGCAGTGCCCGCTCTGGCTGTGTGCGAACGCCGACCGAGGAGACATGAGCCATGGCTGGACGACTGGCGGGCAGGACCGCCGTTGTGACCGGAGGCAGTACCGGTATCGGGCAGGAGATCGCCCGGAGGCTCGCGGCGGAGGGAGTGGACATCGCGGTCGCGGATGTCAACCCGGCGGACGAGACGCGGGAGTTGGTCGTTCGGGTCGGCCGTCGGTTCTTCAGTGACAAGGTCGACGTCTCGGACGAGGAGGCGATCAACGGGTTTGCCGCGAAGGTCCGCAGCGAGTTGGGCTCCCTCGACATCCTGGTGAACAACGCGGCCGTGGTGCTGCTGGCCGACCTCGACCATGTGACGTACGACGACTGGCGTCGCACCTTCGCGGTCAACGTGGACGGTGCCTTCCTGGCCTCCAGGGCGTTCCTGCCGGACCTGAAGAAGTCCGGGGCGGGAAGGATCATCAACATCACCTCGTCGAGCTACTGGACCGCGCCGCCGCCCTTCGTCTCCTACGTCTCAGCCAAGGGCGCGCTGAACGGCCTCACCTCCGTCCTGGCCGCCAACCTCGCCGTGCACGACATCACCGTCAACGGCGTCGCGGCGGGTCTGGTCCGGACCGCCGCGGCCCTGGAGAACACCAGCGAGGCCTTCTTCGAGCAGGCTGTGCAGGCGCAGAACCTCAAGCGGGTGCAGATGCCGGACGACGTCTCGGGCGTCGTGGCGTTCCTCGCTTCCGAGGACGCCGCGTTCATCACAGGGCAGATCGTCGTCGCGGACGGCGGCAGCACACGCCGCTGAGAAGCTCGGTGGAGGCCTGGCGTCATGGGACTGGACCTGAACCTGCTGGTGCCGTTGGAGGCGCTGCTGCAGGAGCGGAGCGTGAGCCGGGCGGCGCGGCGGCTCGGTCTGAGTCAGCCGACCGTGAGCGCGGCGCTGGCCCGGCTGCGACGGCACTTCGGCGACGAACTGCTCACCCGGATGGGGAACGCCTACGAGCTGACCCCGCTGGGAGAGAGCCTGGCTGAGCACGCCGTCCAGGCGCTCGGCTCGGCCGACCGGGTCTTCCAGGCCCGGTCGGCCTTCGATCCTGCCCGCGCCCGGCGGGAGTTCAGCGTGGTGGTGTCCGACATCCAGCTGGCGACCTTCGGACGCACCCTCGCCGCTCTGGTGCGCGAAGCGGCACCGGAGGTGCGGCTGCGGTTCCAGCACGCCACCTCGCACCTCGTCATGAACGCCCAGGAACATCTGCGGGTCGTCGACGGGATGCTGCTGCCGCAGGGAGCGCTGACGAACGTCCCGGCCATCGACCTGTACGAAGACCGCTGGGTGTGTGTCGTCTCCGTCGACACCGTCACGCCGACGCCGCCTGCCCCCGAGGAACTCGCCGCCCGCCCCTGGGTGGTGCCGTATCCCTTCCTGGCGACGGGCTTTGCGGCGATGCGTCAATCGTTCGCGCACGGCACCCAACCACGGGTCGAGATGACCATCGAGACCTTCCTCGCGATGCCGTACCTCATCGCGGGCACCGACCGGGTGGGCGTGGTTCCCGAACGCGCCGCCAGCCTGTTTCCCGCCGACAGCGGAACGGCTGTCGTGGACTGGCCCTCCCGCACGGCGACGTCGGTCGAGTCCCTGTGGTGGCACCCCGCGCACGCCCGCGACCCCGCCCACATCTGGTTCCGGCGGACCGCGGCCGAGGCCGGCCGACTCGTCACCGCCGACATGGCGCGGAGCGCCTAGGGTCTGTTGCGAAAGTGGATCTTGTTCGTTGATGATCACGTCCTGTGGGACGTGGGGATCTGACGAACGGCCAGTGGGCCCGGCTTGAGCCTCTGCTGCCGACGGGCATCAAGCCGGGGCGGCCGCAGGTGTGGACGCGGCGGCAGCTGATAGACGGCATACGGTGGCGGACCCGGACCGGTGCTCCCTGGCGGGACGTGCCCGAACGTTATGGGCCGTGGGACCGGGTCTATGACCTGTTCCGGCGCTGGCAGCGGGACGGCACCTGGGCAAGGATCCTCACCCAGCTCCAGGCCGAGGCGGACGCGAAGGGCCTGATCACCTGGGAGGTCAACGTCGACTCCACTGTCTGCCGGGCTCATCAGCACGCCGCGGGAGCGGTGAAAAAGGGGATCTCCAGAAGGAACCGCCCGGCGGGATCTTCGTCGAGCCGGCCGACCACGGCCTCGGACGCTCCCGCGGTGGGCTGACCAGCAAAATCCACCTTGCAGTCGAGCAGGGGCAGAAGCCCTTGTCCGTCGTGATCACGGCCGGGCAGCGGGGCGACTCCCCGCAGTTCGAAGCGGTCCTGGAAGCCATCCGGGTTCCGAGGCTGGGGCTCGGCAGGCCGCGCAAGCGCCCGGATCGGGTCCGGGCCGACAAGGCGTACGACTCCCGAGGCAATCGCTCCTACCTGCGCAGACGCGGCATCAAGGCCACCATTCCGGTTCCGGTGGACCGAGTCCGCAACCGACTCAAGCGTGGATCGCGTGGCGGGCGGCCGCCGAAGTTCGACAAGGACGACTACAAGCAACGGCATGCGGTCGAGTGCGGGATCAACCGGCTCAAGCGCCACCGGGCCGTGGCCACTCGGTACGACAAACTCGCCGTCCGCTACGAAGCGACAGTGCTGGTCGCAGCCATCAACGAGTGGCTGTGACCAGCACTTTCACAACAGGCCCTAGCCCGGTCGACTCCGGCAGTGGCGGCGTAGATGCTGTCGACGCTCACGCCCGACGTCCGGACGATGTCGTTGATGCAGGTGTTCTCGTAGCCACGCCCGGAGAACAGTGTCCGCGCCGCGTCCAGTACCGCACGCTGTTCGGAGAGCACGAACCGCAGCCATATCGCGGTGCTCGTAAGGCAGTTGAAGACCAGGGCGGAAAGCGATGCCGGGTTCTTCTCCCGCAATCTCCGAACGATCGAGGTCCTCGTCGACCGGGACGCCATTGCCTCCGGCACCACGGCCAACGGGAACCCCTGACAGCATGACAACCTCGGGTACGACTACAGGCGAAGACCCCTGTTGTCGCACCGCTTGTAGCCGTCGGTCGGCGGATTCGTTCCGCCGACCCAAGTGCGCGTCGGATCAGCCAATGCAGTTGTAGTGCGCCAGGGCATACACATTGCCTGAGCTGTCGGTGAGGATGCTGCCGTCAAGGTATTGGACGGATTTGGTCCCCGGGTAATTGGCCTTGCACACGGCCAAGGCCAGGTCTTTGGTCGCCGCCTCGATGTTATTGGGGAATCCGTATGCCGTGGCGGGCACCTGCCCGAGGACGGCGGCGCTGGCCGGGGTGGCCACAGCGATACCGCCTACGACGGCGACAGCGGTGAGGGCGAATGCGGTACCCGCTGTCCGCATCCTCGGGCTGCGCCGCGTATTCGATGTGCTGGTGGACCGGCGCTTACTCAAATTCATGTCTGTAGGCTCCTTGTGATGACACGAAGGTCCCGCGACAGCAGGACTCGTGTCCTCAGTGCGTGGGGGGAGGCTTGCGTACCCAACTCTCGCTCCTGAACATGCCCTTGGGGAACAAGAGATCGCCGATGGTGGGCATAGACAAGATCGATATCCCCGCGAGGACCAGGAGACACCCGTACGGCGAGCAGGTCACACCCTCGTACGGCAGCATGCTGCCAACCGCCGTTCTGAGCGCGGGTGCAGCATGCTGCCGTCGGAAAGCGGATCCCCTACCGGTCAGAACACGACGAGGGGTGCGTTCGGGCCGGGGTCGTAGTCGAATCTGAAGTTGATCCGGGTCTCGCCTCCGCTACAGCTGTCGGTGGTGAGGATGGCGGTTCCATATCCGAACTGGGAATCGTCCCCAACGCATGTGGTGCGGTTCTTGGGTCTGATCGAGAGTTGGCCGGTGTCGTTCCAGTAGTTCAGGTCGAAGAGCTGATCGGAGGCGCCGTTACAGGACCACTGGATGATCCTTCCGGAGTTGTCGCTCCAGCACTTTCCGGTGGTTCGGTTGACGATGCTGTAGAGACCATTGCCGGCGGACACGAACTTCCAACTGCTCCAGTCCTTGAGTCCTCCCGTCACCACGTGGGTACCGTTGGTGGATGACGAGATACTCAGGTAGCGGTCGTCGTCGTGGGCGTTGAACAGTTGGACGCCCGCGTTCGCGGCCAGGCGGCGGAACCCGACGGCGTAGTGGTCGGACGTCATGCCGCGCAGGACGCCGCCGTAGCCGGCGATCCGCTCGTTGGACACCATGTAGTCCAGTTCCCCACCGCTCTGCTGGGTGGAGGTTCCGGCGGTGTACCTGTGCCAACCTCGTCTGATGGCGAGATTGCTCGGGTCGCGGTTCCAGTCGCCCATGGCGGCCCAGATGCGGGTTCCCGCTACCGCGCTCATGTTCGCCAGCAGCTGTGCGCCGTCGTTGCCCCCGCTCGCCAGGGCGTGTACGGAGAAGAAGAGCGTGCTGCCCAGGGTGATACCGAGGGCCGGCCGGGATGTCGGAAGGCCGTTGTTGCCGTAGAACGCGGGCCGTGCGACGTGTACCTGAGGGGCGTCGAAGCTGGTCAGAATGGCGAGGTTCACCCTGTTGGCGCCGAAGTCGGTGCGCACGAAGTAGATGTGCCAGTTCTGGGACTGGCCGGGCGGCCGCCACAGGTACTCCTGTACGCGCCACCCACTCCAATGCGTGGTTTCCGACAGGTAGCGGGATGTCCAGATCAGTTGTCCGGGTGGGTTGGGGCCGGCCTCCTGCAAGGAGATCACGTTGTAGCCGGCGCTGGTCAGCTGGGGGATATCGGTCGACCACTTGCCGCCGCCGCCCTGCATGTTGTAGGTCGCGGGCCGGTAGTCCTCCACTGCGGCGGCGGCGCGTTGCGGTGTTCCGAGGGAGATGAGCACGCCGGCCAGCACGGCCACGGCGAGCAGGGGCGCAAGGAACTTGGTCCGCGGGAGACCGCCGCCACGGCGCCGGTGCGGTCTTTCGCGGGATACCCAGGGGAGGGGAATCCTCATGCTGTGTCCTTTCGAGGAGTGCGTGACGCGTGCACGAGGGTCAGCCACCGATCACGGCTGAGCTGTCGGTGGTGGCGGCCGGAGTGGGTTCCGTGACGGTGTTGATCACGACCCTGTCCGGGTATGCGGCCGTCAAGGGATCGGTGACCGATGCCGGGGCGTCGGTGTCCACCACCACCCGGTCGCTCGTACCGTCGTAGTGCACGGCCACGCTGTAGGCGGTGGTGTCGCCGTCGGCCGACACCTGCCGGACGACGGCGTTCTGGATATCGGTGATCTGGGCGAGCGTGAACTGGGGGCTCTTCGCGGTGGTGGGGGCGGGCCAGTCGGCCGGGATCTCTCCGTACTCGGAGGTCCAGCCGGGTGGCTTCCGCAGGTCGTCGATGTCACCGGTGTAGTCGGAGGGGAAGATGATCACCGGTCCGACGCCGGGGTCGTCGAATGCGGCGAGCGCGCAGTTGTAGTCGGCGAGCGCCTGGATCTGCTGCCACTGCAGTTTCGTCGTGGCGTCGCTGAAACCGGACGCGGGCGCTGCGGCGGTGGTCACCACCTCGCCTACGGCGATCTGGTCCGGGGTGCACTTGGCCGGCGGCGGATTGTCGAGGGTGTACGCCTTGATCTCGAGTTTGCCCGCGTACTGGGCGGCCAGCGGATCGGTCACCGACGCGGGGGCGTCGGTGTCCGCCACCACCCAGTCGTGCATCCCGTCGTAGTGGACGTTCAGCTGGTAGGTGGTGTCGCCGTCCGGTTGTATCTGTGCGGTGACCGCGTCCTGGAGGGCGTTGATCTGGTCGACCGTGAACTGCTGGCTGAGCCCGGGGGTGGGGTGGGGCCAGTCGCTGGGAGTCTGCCCGAACTCATCGGTCCAGTCCGGCGGTGTCTGCAGGTCGTCGATGTCGCCGGTGTAGTCCGACGGGAAGATGACGACCGGTCCGACGTCGGGGTCGTCGAACGCCGCGATCGCGCCGTTGTAGGAGGCGAGCGCCTGGAGTTGCTCCCACTGCCCTTCGGCGCCGGTGGCCACCGCCTGTACCTCGGAGGCGGACAGGGCCCGGTTGTACATGCGGAAGTCCCGCATCCGGCCCTTGAAGTACAGGTCGGAGGAATACAGCGACCGTCCGATGTAGTCCGCGGTGGTCGTCCCGCCGCCGATCGCGCCCGGGGTGATCGTCACCGACGTGTTGCGGGCCTTCTCCACGCCGTTCTCGTAGAGGACGCCGGTGTTCCCCGTCTGCGTGTACGTCACGTGCTTCCACATGCCGCGGTACAGCTCGTACGAAGTCGACGGCCGGGTCTGCTGCTCGGCGTGGTAGTCGGTCAATGTGATGCCGGTTCGGAACTGGTTCCCGGTGCCGAACAGGTAGCCGTTGCCGCTGGCGCCGCTGGTGTTGCCGAATCCGTAAAGGAAGTACGGCTTGCCCATGGTGGGATCGATCCACACGTCGAACGAGATGGTGATCGCACCGAGCCCGGCCATGATGTTGTTGGGCACCTTGATGTACGTGTTGGAGCCGTTGAAGCCCAACCCGTCCGCGTCGCCCCAGTCGGCGGTGCCGTTGACCGTGCCGTCGCTCCCGTGGCCGGAGGCGTCGTGCGCGACCGTGCCGGACGTCTCGTCCAGCTTGTACCGCAGGAGCAGCCCGTCGGTGATCTCGGCCTGCGCGGGGGCGGCGGTCGTCAGCGTGCCCCCGGCGGCCAGCACGAGGGACAGAACGGCCAGGAGTGCGGCGGACGTCCGTCGACGCACGGAGGCGCTCGGGCCGCCCGCCCTTCGGAAGGCGGCCCGAGCGGCAGCCGGGAGCCGGCTCGGCGAGGCCATGACATGAGGGGACGCGAGGGCTGTCCCGGCCGCGTTCGTTCTTCGCATCGTTGTCCTTTTCAAAGCGGTGGGCGGCATGCGGCAGCGGGATGAGGGCATCCGATGCCATGGCCGCTGCCGAGCGCGAACCGGGCGTGCGTGCGGTCGCCGGGGTCCGGGAGCCGGGCTGCAGCCCGCCCGTGAGGGATTGCGCCGTACCGAGAGGGAGGACACTCGACCGGCGTCGTCCGCCTCGGTATGGCGTCTCGACACATGAAAGGCCCGGGGTCCGGCCCCGGGCCATACGTATATCTACGGGGTTCTGATGTGGTTCCCATGCGATTGCTGTGGCGGATCCCGTGTGCCTGGTCCGCCGGTCGCCGAACGGGTTACGGGATGAATGCCCCGTTCGTCATCATCCGTCCCTGTTCGCCCTATGGAGTGCGCGCCTGGTTCGCCGCCCACCAGGCCGCGATCTGGGCACGGCCACCGAAGCCGAGCTTGGCCCGGATGTTCTCGACATGTCCCTCGACGGTGCGTGGCGACAACACGAGCATCGCGGCGATCACCCGGTTGTTCATGCCCTGAGCCACCAGCGCGGCCACTTCCCGCTCCCGGGGCGTCAGCGGGGTCATGGCGTCGGCCGGGGTGGCCGTTTCGGCACCGCTCTGGCCCGTGTCGCCGTTGTCGCCGCCCAGGGCATAGGCGATGACCCGGGCAGGGCTGTCGTGGCGGCGACCGCTCTCCGTGAGCGCCTTCTCGTATGCCTCCGGACCCAGGGCCCGTACGACCGCCTCCTCACAGCGGCTGTGCAGCACACCCAGGAGCGGGCCGAAGGTCAGGATGGTAGTGCCGATGTCCTGCCACAGGGGGCGCACCGCGCCCAGCAGCCGTGCCGCCCGCTCGTGGTCGCCGTGGGAGGCGGTGATCCAGGCGAGCAGTTCGAGCATCAGCGCCGTCGCGACGTAGTCGCCGAAGCCTCTCTCGATCTCCAGGGCGCCCCGGACCAGGGCCATGGCCGCCTCCAGATCGTCGTGCAGCCAGGCGTCCAGGCTCAGTGCCCACAGCGCGTGCGCGCGGGCCCACCGCTCACCGTGCGCCTGGGAGATCGCGATCGCGCGCCGGCCGGTCTCTGCCGCGCGCTGGTCCTTCGGATGTGTTTGGGCGGCGACCAATTGGAACAGCAGGAAAACCGCCTCGGGCCCCTCGCCCAGCGTCGTCGGGGTGGCGAGCGCGTCCTCGAACAGCGACTCGGCCTCCTTCCGTCGCCCCTTGTTCAAGGCCAGCGTGCCGCGGAAAGACAGGACGGTCGCACGCACCACCAAGTCGTTCGACTGCTCGCCGAGCACCTCCGCCTCGTCCAGCCACCGCTCGGCCGCCGGGTGGTCGCCCTGCAGCAGCGCTACCCAGGCGGCGACCCACAGTGCCCTGGCCCGGGCCGGGGTGGGCTCGGGCGCGGCCGCGAGCGCCCGTTCGAGCTGTCGGCGCCCCTCGCCGAGGAGCGCGTCGGCGCACCAGTGGAAGCGCAGCGCGGCCGCCAGTGCGAGGGTGGCCTGCGGGTCACCGCCGCAGTCCAGCGCGGCCCGCATATTGCCGTGTTCGGTGCGGAGCCGGACCAGGGCCGCCTCCTGGCCGGGGCCGTACCAGCCGTCGGCGATCCGTTCGGCCAGGGCAAGGAAGAAGTCGCGGTGTCGCAGCAGCAGTCGCTGCTCCTCGCCTGACGCGGCGAGCCGTTGTCTGCCGTACTGGCGGATGGTCTCCAGCAGCCGGTAGCGCGGCAGGCCCTCGTGCTCGGTGGCCAGGACGACGGACTGGGCGACCAGCCGGTCCAGCAGGTCGAGCACCTCGTCCCGGGCGATGCCCTCGCCCGAGCAGACGCCCTCGGCGGCGTCCAGGCCGAAACCGGAGGCAAAGACCGACAGCCGGTTCCACAGCAGCCGCTCGGAGGGACAGCACAGGTCGTAGCTCCAGTCGATCAGCGCGCGTAGGGTGCGCTGCTGCGGATGGGCGGCCTGGTTCCTGCCCGTAAGCAGCTTGAACCGGTCCTCCTCCAGCCGGTCCACCGCCTGGTCGACGGTGAGGGTGCGCAACCTGGACGCGGCCAGCTCGATCGCCAGCGGCAACCCCTCCAGGTCGGCGCAGAGCCGGCGGATCCCGGCCCAGTTCGCGTCGGTGATCCGGAAGTCCGGCCGGACGGCGGTGGCCCGGTCCCGTAGCAGCTCGACCGCCTCGTCCGCCACGGACAGCGGCGGTACGGTGACGACGTGCTCGCCCGCTATGCCCAGAGTCTTGCGGCTCGTCGCCAGGATCCGTAGTTCGGCGGAGGCCGACAGCAGCCTGTCGGCCAGTTCGGCGCAGGCGTCGACCAGATACTCGCAATTGTCCAGCACGATCAGTACCCGACGCCCGGCCAGATGCCTCGCGAGGTCGTTCAGGACAGGCCTGGCGCCCAGGTCCGGCACCCCCAGCGCGGTCGCCGCCGCGCCCGCGACCGCCGACGGATCCCGCACCGGCGCCAGATCCACCAGCCAACACCCGTCCGCGAAGGCCTTACCGCACATCGCGGCCACTGCCAGCGCGTACGGAGAAGGCCGTGTCGCAGGCCGTGGAGATGCGGTCGGTGCGGGCGGTCGAGTATGTGCGGGACTTCGAGCGGCGGCTTGAGCCGT